>JAAEEW010000111.1 GCA_013415595.1 Methanosarcinales archaeon
CCATAAGGACCAATATCAACTTATTGATCATGTAATTTATTCTTTGCCATGAGCCTGGCCTGGCGGTAGCCAGGGGAATGAAGACGGCCTCCAAACATCAATGAACCAAAAATCTCCGAGAATTTGACCAATATGGAGATGTCATTGCGTCATTAGTGGTCGAGGATGGAGTTTGAATCCCCCGTGTTTTGGGAATCCTTATATGTAATAAATGATTAATTAGAATTGGGAGGTGGGAAGAAGCCGGATAGATGGTTTCCATTCCCCGTTGAATCATGTAGAGATGATGGCTTTCGCACGAAGACCAGAGGTTCTGACTGGCACCGGCATGGCAGAGGGAGCCAGTCAATCGATTGACCGACGGTTCCCTATTTCCGCCTTTTTGTAGACCAAAAAAGACAGCGAGTGTCCAGCCAGGCATCGGCGAGTGTGCCCTCAACCAAAAATCACCATAGAAGACCTGCTAGGCCAAGATCTGCCAGGTCCCCGTGCCTCTCAGGTCTCGATTATCTGATGCGAAAGCCGAAAGCAAAAATATCGGAGGATTTCGAAAAACCCGTCAAATTAGCCAAATTTGTACATACCCTATTTAAATGGTATTTAAAGCAGCTGATCTAATAGGAGGTTTTTCGAAATCCTCATCGGAGGATAAGTCATGTCAGATCTGTATAGAAAGATGATAGATGAGGCCATGATGGCCCAGCATGCCGACGTAGAGGCGGTGAAGAAGAAGAGAGGACAGAACTTCGTGATAGACGACACCTCAGCCTATCTCAACGTCGTGAACAAGATGAAGGCCGCTGACGGCCAGGCCAAGTCGGTGATCAAGCTGCACGTGGACTCGGTCAACGCCCATTTCGAGAACCTGAAGGCCCTGACCAAGACCATCCGGCCGGAGGACGACCCCTTCGTGGAGCACTATCAGACTCCGGCAGTGATGGAGATACTGTGCGAGGAGGACGAGAAGTTCAAGAAGAGCGTGGACGCCTTCATCGACGCCGTGGGTAAGTCCGAGGCCCTGATCGGCCGGGAGGTAGTGAGGAGGTACGGAGGATTTTACGGCCCCACCTGCGTGGTGGACTTCGCCCTGATCCCCGGCTCCACCAGCAACATCGTCAACCAGATATTGAAAACGACGGACATCCCGGCAGACCACAAGCAGGCCATTCTGGCAGCCAAGTCCTGGGGCATGAACACCTCCTACGGATTTGGCGAGGTCTTCGCCCACCAGCTTGAGGCCGGGGCCACGACTGCCGATGCGGTGAAGAAGGAGATCGAGCAGATCAAGTACATCTACCAGAGCCCCATCGACGCCCAGGCTAAACTGATGGACGCCGCCGGACACACATCGTTCGACGTTCGGAAGTACATGGCCGGCTACAAGAAGAAGATGGCAGCCACGATAAAGGCGGCCATGAACGACGGAGTACACTACGGCAACATCGTTACCGTTCCCGCCTACTGCGTGGGCGACATCTCCCACCACATCGCACAGTCCACCTTCAACATGTGCAAGGACGACGTGATAATGGCCACCATCGAGGCCACCACCGAGGTCATGGACGCCACCCTGAACGCAGCAGTGGACAAGTTCAAGAGCGAGTACCAGGTGCTCTCCCTGGCCACCGGGGCGGCCGCCTGCGCCGTGGAGTACATCCTGGAGCTGGACGGCTTCAACGCCATCATGATCGTGGACCTGCTCACCAAGAGGTTCCACAACTACGTCCAGCTCTACCCGTCCAGGAGCGCCGCTGCTGAGCTTCACAACTGCGACTTCATGGACATGATCTACAGAGGCTGGAACTACCTGGACCGCACCAGGAGAAGGGTCAACGGCTCCGGAAAGACCCTGGTGCCCCAGATCGCCGGCATGAACGTGGACCTGGAGCCCATCCACAGGAACGAGGTCATCATGAATCCCCAGCGCTACGCCTATCCGGGATGCGCCATCTCCGTCCGGTTCTCTGCCCTGATGAGGCTGGCCGACTATCCCTGCCTGCTGACCAGCGAGCCGGTGACCGCCACCCTGATGACCAACATCATCGCCCTGCACAAAGAGATTCCAGCATCCCCGGCCAGGGTGTGCAAGGACTGCGCTTCCGCCTCCTTAATCGACTTCAGGCACTCCTACTGTCAGTACCGGGAAGCCGTCTAGGTGATGGTCATGAAGTGCTACCTCTGCGCAAAGGAGGGCAAAGACCGGGACGCAGTGGCCATCTGCATCGTCTGCGGAATGGGGGTTTGCATGGACCACGCCATCCGGGAAGAGGTTGCGGTGTGGGAGGGAGGATATCCCTTCCCCGCCAAGAAGCTGAAGAGGACCGTTCCCCGGATACTGTGCAAGCCCTGCTACTCGGCCTATCATGAGGGTTGAAGATGTCCCTGATGAAGAAGTCGGTGGCCGAGCTAGTGGGCACGTTCCTGCTGGTGTACTTCGGTGCCGGGTCGGCGGCCATCACCCTGATGATCTCTAAGGGGTCCTCGCCCCCCAACCCCTTCAACATCGGCATCGGCGCTCTGGGCGGCCTGGGCGACTGGGTGGCCATCGGGCTGGCCTTCGCCCTGGCCATATCCGCTGTCATCTACTCCCTGGGCAGGATCTCCGGGGCCCACATCAACCCGGCCGTGACCATCGCCCTGTGGGCCACCAAACGGTTTGCCACCGGGGACATGGTGGCCTACATCATCGCCCAGATGATTGGAGCGGCCCTGGCCAGCTTCGCCTTTGCCGCCACTGTGGGCATGGACGCGGTCACAGTGGGCGGGCTGGGGGCCACTGCGCCCTTCCCGGGGATCAGTTACAGCCAGGCCATACTGGCCGAGGCCATCGGCACCTTCCTGCTGATGCTGACCATCATGGGAGTGGCCGTGGACGAGCGGGCCCCGCCGGGATTTGCCGGCCTGATCATCGGGCTCACCGTGGGCGGGATAATTACCACCACCGGAAACATTGCCGGGTCGTCGCTGAACCCGGCCAGGACCTTCGGCCCCTACCTGGGGGATCAGATACTGGCCGGAAACAGCCTGTGGCAGTACTTCCCCATCTACGTGATAGGACCGATAGCCGGTGCAGTGATTGCAGCTTTTCTCTACGACTACCTGTCGAAGGAATAGCTGCCAGCCATCTTTTTTTTGTCCCATCTCCTCCAGCCCTGGCCAGGGCTCTCCAGGATTCAAGAACCCCCGCCTGAGCCCCCGGGGAGCCGCAAGCTGCAGATTTGCAGGCTGAGCTGATCCGGCGCGGATCGGGAGTGCCCTTAGGCGGCCCCTGGCCTTCTGTCGAGAGGCCGGAAAGGATCCTGGAAATGGGGCAGAAAGTGAAGCCAGGGGGAGGGCGTAAACGGCGAAGAGTGGATGGCGAAGAGTGGATGGCCCAGATCAGTGAAGAGGAAGAAGGCCCGGCGGCGGAAGAATGCGTGAAGGCGGGAGATTTGAGAAAAAGGCTTTCCACGTGATCTTGACCACCGCCGAGACCATAATATCTTAATAAATCATTATAGTTTAAAAATCTTTCGATTTCTGATTAAAATTCGGAGGGGTCACTAGTCTTTCAGATCATGTCTTTTCGCTCATCAAAAAGTATAAGTTTTAAATTAACTTTAAACTAAATGGCATTTTGGCCGAACTGGTGTGCCGGGGGAGGCCAGGGGCGCAGGCCTAAAAACGTGGCCGGGGAGGAAAATGCCTATTGCTTGACTTGATCCGGGCTCCTGGCTTTTTAAAAGCCACTCACAAAGAGACCCGTGAACAGGGGGGAAAGGAGCTTATGCGAACCTTTCCCCGGGGCAGATCAGTCCGTCACCGACCGGTAGACGTAGAAGCGCAGTGGATTTTCCGCCGTTATCCGGTTCTGGTTGGAGGTCTTTATCCCGAATCCCTCCATCAGGGGAATGTCCTTGTTCCTGTTGAGGGATATGGCGCTATCCTTGTTGGTCATGGTGAGGGTCATGTTGCCAGAGGAGACCCCGTCGATGGTCATCTTGTCGTACCTGCGGCCGGCCTTCAGGAAGAGGACGTCATCTTCCGAGATCTGCCAAATCCCGTCCACGTCGGCCACGTTCTCCTCTCCGCTGCGAAAGGCGTTCTTGAAGTGAACGGCTATCACCACGATCTCCTTTCCCCCGCCCAGGGCTGCCTTGTGGATGAAAGTCCGGTTATCCACCCCGGCCCCGGTGGCAGAGGGCTCGATCACCGCCGAGTCCTCCCACAGACCGTCCCGGTACAGGTCCAGGTAGACCTTGTCCCCGGCCTGGTCGATGTCCTTTATCTGGAGCAGGAATCCCCCGGCCAGCCTCAGGGGAGAGTCGGAGGTAATGGTCTGCTCCTCATCGCTGTCCAGGAGCACCCGGCTTATCCGCTCGTTGGAGAGAAGGCTCGGGTCGCTGGACTTGTTGAAGAGCAGGCCGTCGGCGTACCCGGCGAAGTACTTCTCTCCCAGGAAGCCCATGGTGTAGTAAGCCCCCCAGCCTTCGTACTCGAACCGCTCCCGCCTGGCCCGGCTCTGGTAGACCACCCCTGTATCCGCCTCCAGCTGGTTTCCGGAGACGGTCACGTTCAGGGTCTCGGTGCCTATCCCCTCATCGGTATCGAAGTAAAAGCCGGGAAAGCTGTTGGCATCCCAGCTGTAGCCGGCCCCGTCCACCACCTCGGCCACCGGACCCCGGACGTCAAATCCAAAGACCGTGGAGACCATGCACATTGCCGCCAGCAAGAGCACTGCGGCCACTTCCAGCTTCGCGAGCCCACGACTCAATCTAAACCCCACCTGTTTTCCTTGCGGCCTTCAGCCGGATTTATCTGTTTTGCTCTTCTGGTCCGTTGCGATAAGTAGGTTTCCCGATCGGAGATCTTTCTGGCGATTCTCTGAATGTCCAGGGAATAGGCGCGCGACGGGGAGGATTCCGTGGAGACTGCGCTCCTGCCACTGCCGGCCACCACAGCCACTGTTGCCAGGGACGTGTGTTCCCACTGCCGGCTTGCGCTTTCCCGGAGGCCCGCGTTTCCACGCCAGCCAGTCTGGACCCCTCCGGGCTGACCGGCGGCTACCCCCGGTCACCCGCCCCTGACCACCGAAAGATCTTTGAGCAGGGACTGTCGGGGCTTTAGGCCTGTGATAGACGCCCCGGCCAACATATCGGTGATGGTGCTGGCAGCGGTCCTCCTGCTGATTGCAGTGAGGCAGGTGGGAGGCCTGCGGCTCCAGATCTGGCAGATCATGCTGGCCGGAGCGGCAGCCTGTCTCCTGCTGGGGGAGATCTCCCCGGCCGACGCCGCCAGGTCCGTCAACCTGGACGTGATGGTCTTCCTGTTCTGCATGTTCGTGATAGGCGAGGCCTTGCAGGAGAGCGGCTACCTGTTTCACCTCTCTTACCGGCTGTTTCGCCCGGCCAGGAGCGCTGACCAGCTGGTGCTGATGATCCTCTTCTCCATGGGGCTGCTATCCGCCTTTCTGATGAACGACACCCTGGCCATCATCGGCACCCCCCTGGTTCTGCACTTCGCCCGGGCCCACGGGATGTCCCCCCGCCTCCTCCTCCTGGCCCTGGCCTTCGCCGTCACCACCGGAAGCGCCATGAGCCCCATCGGCAATCCCCAGAACCTGCTGATCGCCCTGAGCGCCCAGGTCTCCAACCCCTTCCTCACCTTCTTTCGCTACCTGGCCCTGCCCACAGCCGTCAACCTCCTGCTGGCCTTCCTGGTGCTGAAGCTGGCCTACAGGAACGGCTTTTCCAGCGGCCCCCTCAACCACGTGCCCCGGGAGATCAGCGATCCCGGGCTGGCGGCCATCTCCAGGGTCTCTCTGATGCTGATCCTGGTGCTGGTGACCTTCAAGGTGGCATCCGTCCTCCTGGACGCCGGCCTGGACTTCAGCCTGACCGCCATCGCCGCCGTCTCCGCCCTGCCCGTGGCCTTCAGCCGCCGCCGGCTGGAGATCATAAGGAGCATCGACTGGCAGACTTTGATCTTCTTCGCCGCCATGTTCGTGCTCATGGAAAGCGTCTGGCTCTCCGGCTTCTTCCAGTCCCTGATGGAGGTGGCCGACCTCAACCTGCGGTCCGTTCCGGTCATCCTGGCCACCAGCGTGGTGCTGAGCCAGTTCATTTCCACCGTGCCCTTCGTGGCCCTGTACCTGCCCCTGATCGAGGGCCTTGGCACCTCGGCCC
Source organism: Methanosarcinales archaeon (assembly GCA_013415595.1). Taxonomy (GTDB): domain Archaea; phylum Halobacteriota; class Methanosarcinia; order Methanotrichales; family Methanotrichaceae; genus JAAEEW01. The sequence continues at coordinate 6,165 of JAAEEW010000111.1, forward strand.
CGGAGATGGCCGCCCTGGCCGCCGGGAGCACCATCGCCGGAAACCTGTTCATCCTGGGGGCGGCCAGCAACGTGATCATAATTCAAAACGCTGAGCACAGCCAGGAGACCCTGACCTTCTGGGAGTTCGCCCGGGTGGGAATCCCCCTGACCGCCCTGAACGTGGCCGTCTACTGGCTGTTCCTGGCCGTGCTTTAATCCCGCCATTTTGCCGCCGGCTGCCAGCCGTCCCCTGCCCCCTGCCGCGGCCCTCTGGACCGGTCCCTTTCCCCCAAATCTCGCCCCCGGCCCCTCCCCGGTCTCCCCTGGTCCCCGGCCAGATCCGAGGTTGAGATCTGCAGTGCCTTCTGGTTCAGATGGCGATTGAAGATCTCGCACATTCGCAAAATCCGACGGCATTAAATAGCCGGCAGACAGGATTTAGATGGATGTATAAATCCGGGTACATAGTTGATCCCTCATCCACCGTCAGCTGCTACGACCAGCACGCCGCCCTCTACGACCGCTACCAGCAGACGGTTGTTCCCCACTACCAGACCGCCCTGGACATGGTGGCCCTGACCTATGGACGCTACGTCCGGCCGGGGGGCCGGGTGCTGGACCTGGGATGCGGGACCGGCAACGCCTCGGCAGCCCTCCTGAGAGCGGATCCCAATGCCAGAATATTCCTCCTGGACGGCTCGGCAGAGATGGTGGAGATTGCGTCCGGGAAGATCTCGGCCCTGGCCCCCCACAGCCTGGCCGGGAAGGCGGTGGCCGACCTGGGCATCCCCGGCTGGGACCGGGGCCTGGAGCCGGGGTACGACGCCATCATCTCCTCGCTGGTCCTGGAGCACCTGCCCTTCTCCACCCACAGAGATGTGATCGGAGGATGCCGTCGGCTTCTGCGGCCCGGCGGGTGGCTGATCGCCATGGAGGGCTACCGGGAGGATGACAGCGACATGCTGGAGTGGTTCTTCGCCCAGATGGAGGAGCGCAGGCGGGGACTGGACCCCCAGCTCTCCGACTTCGTGGCTGAACTACGGGAGAAGAAGGAGGTGCACCACTACAGCAGCAAGCGCCAGAAGGAGGAGTGGTGGAGAAAGGCCGGACTGGAGGGGGTGGCCGTGCTCTGGCAGTACCTGTGCCTGGCCCTGATGGCCGGCAGGAGGCCGGAGGAGAGGTGATTGGAAAATGGATGAGTTCATGGAGGCCGCCCTGGAGGAGGCCAGACGCGGATTAGCCGAGGGCGGAGTTCCCATCGGCGCGGTGCTGGTCAAGGACGGCCGGATAGTTGGCCGGGGCCGGAACCGCAGGGTGCAGGAGGGGGCTTCGGTTCTGCACGCCGAGATCGACTGCCTGCACAGCGCCGGACGGGTGGCCGACTACCGGGGATCGACCCTGTACACCACCCTGATGCCCTGCCCCATGTGCACCGGCGCGGTGGTGCAGATGGGCATCGCCAGGGTGGTGGCCGGGGAGTCCCGGACCCTGGCCGGAGCCAGGGAGATCATGGAGGCCCGGGGAGTAGAGGTCCTGGACCTGCAACTGGACCAGTGCTCAAAGATGATGCGGGAGTTCATCGAAAAGAACGGCCTTCTGTGGGCGGAGGAGGTGGGGGAGATCTGAGCTGCCCTGGCGTGATTTCGGCCTGGACCCGGGCCTGGATCCGTTGCTTTTTGACGATTCGGGCCCACTCACCGGGAGCGGGGCCTCCAAGGGAGAAGAGCGACAAGACCATTAAAATTCGTAGATTAAATTTTGTAGATTAAAATTTTGAAATGTGGGAGGGGGGTGAAGCGTTGAGTCCCTGGCGAAGGGACCCCTGCTCCATCATTCGACTTCCAGGCCGCGCCCGCCGCTACATGAAAACTGCTCTTCACTGGCCACAGCCCTCAGGGTATCACCTGCAGCAGGCCGACAGGACGGTGGCATGTGCAATCGAATATTCCCTTATACCCGCTGGTGTAGCCATTGGTCCTGTAGGTGAGGAGGTCTTCCCAGCCGCCGCTGCAGCAGGGCAGCCATTCCAGAGGCTCCCTGGTCTTCTGGAATGATGAGTTCATCTGAATCCCGCGGTTGATATCGTAGGTTCCCTGGTACCGCTCCTCTCCCTCGGCCAGCACCTGGTAGGTCCCCATCTTGTTCTGGTAGTCCGGACCGGCCTGCCGGTAGCTGAGGTCGGCAATGCCGGTGGTGTGGGCAGCTATCTGAGAGTCCAGAGTCCTGGTGGCCTGCAGTTCAGCATGCAGGAGATCCTCGTCCGTGGCCAGGATGGTGGCGTTGAGCCGCTTCAGCTCCATGCTCACCCTCTGTTCCCTGGACAGCTCGGCATTGTAGAGCAGGCTCGAGCCGGCATAATCCAGGTTGTTTCCTGCAAAGCCCCGATCGTTTATCCCCCGGCTCAGGTAGTCGAGGGTGCGGGTGGCGTTCAGGGTCACCGGCCACTTCTCCTGGAAGGTCACCGTGTACAGCGGCGAGCCTGCCGGCTTGGTTATGTTCCGGTAGATCGACGAATTGATGCTGGAGCACAGGCTGATGGTCTCCTCCGAGCTCAGGCTGCCCTCGTAGGCGGCCGTTCTCTCCCGCAGACGGACGTCGTTTACGTCCACATCGGCATAGAGAGAGTGGTAGGGGCTGACCACCCTCCCGTGTATGTCGATTGGACTTACCGTGCCCTCTACCGATTGGGTGTAGTCAAAGCTCAGGTTGCCGCCGTGACGGTAAATGTACCAGTCCGACGTATCGGTCTTCACATAGCCTGACCAGGAAGCTGCGCAAGCTCCCATGATGATCGCCAGCATCGCTATGGCCAGAAGCAGTCCTCTCATTTTAGTTCACCACCCACTTGCCGGTCCCCTTGAACCACAGATCCGTTCCGTAAGCATCGGTCGTCAATAAGTCTGTATACGCCGTAATGCTGCTCGCTCTGGCCTTTGCGTCAGCCCAGGCCCCTGCCCCGGCATAGTCGCCCTGGGCATTTGGCGGCGAAGAGCTGTACCTGCCTGCAGCGCCGATCACCAGCGCCGGACCATCGCCTGTGGCCAGGAAGTCGTTTCCGGAGGCATGAGTCGATGATGCGCCGGTCATGGCCTGGAGGCTCGATGCCTGCAATTTGCAGTTTTCAAGCGCTGCCAGCCCTACTATGGCTCCCTGGGCTTCGATGTCACCTGGTGCCAGAGCAACCTGGCCACCACCGGCTGCAGCCACTGTCGCGTCGTCGCCCCTGGCAGTTATTCCGTACCCTGAGGCATCGGTTCCGTAATCGCCGGTGTTGGCGCTGAGCTGATACGCATCCACACGGCCGTTCTCGCCGGCTCCAGCGCCAGCCAGGGCACCCTCAACTATCGTCTTCTGCGGCGAGAGCTCCACGCGACCAGCAGCCGCAGCGGCAACTGCGGCGTCGTCGCCCCTGGCAGTCATTCCATAGCCTGTGGCGCTGGTTCCATAATCAGCTGTGTCCGCATTGAGATAATCGGCGTCCACACGGCCGTTCTCCCCAGCTCCCGCTCCAGCCAGGG
>JAAEEW010000112.1 GCA_013415595.1 Methanosarcinales archaeon
CCATTAGGTGGGGAAAAATGAAACATGTAGTAAGAGCCATCGTGTATGATGGGCCTGAGGACGTCTACGGTTCCTGCGGTTGCGGGATGGATATGGCAATTCTGCCCGTTCTGGTGCCCAAGGTCTGGTACGTGGAAGAATGTCCCTTTGATGTGGAAGACCAGTGCTTCTGCAGGGGCGACGACTTCCGGCGGCAGGTGGGGCTCAGCGCCAACAACGTCTTCGAGCATGAGATTCAGGATCAGGTCTATCTGGCCAACTTCTCCTGCTGCCGGGACTGTGCCCGGAGGGCAGTGGAGAGCGGCTATGCCGTCTGGTCGGAGAAGGGTTACCCCATGGTGCTTCGCTAGGTGGTCCTCTTTGGCTTGCGTAGTCTATTCCACGGAGAGCTGCCCCAAGTGCGAGCAGTTGAAAAAGCAGCTCAAGAGCTGGGGCCAGGAGTTCACCGAGGTGAATATGGCCACTCCCGAGGCCCTCACCGAGCTGCGGATAAACGGGGTCTTCACACTTTCTGCCCCGGTGCTGCAGATGGGGGACGATTTTTACACGGTGGAGGACCTGTTCCAGGGAGAGGAGATCAGGGACCTGAAGAAGATGGGCCTGTGCCGCTAGACGGGGATCTCTTCCCGCGCTAGATGGGATACTGTTCCCGCAATCTTTTGGTTTGGCCTGCCGCTGCCAGAGGCTAAAGCATGGAGATCCTTTTTTATGCCAGGGAAAATTTTAATCAGAACTCCATTCCCTTCACCCGGTTGATGTCGAACACCGCCGTCTTGGCCACATGCATCACGGCGAAGGTGCCTGCCTGGATGGGGTCGGTCACCACCAGGTCCGCCTGTCTGGGAACCGATCCGGCCATCTTCAGGGCCACCACCGGGATTCCCTCTTCCTGAAGCTTTCGCACCTCCTCGGTGATGCGCCCTCCCATGAGGGCCCCGGCCAGAATCAGGATGGAGGCCCGGTGAAGCCTGCTGACGGCGCTCACGGCATCGGCGATGGGCCCCTCTCCCACCAGGGGGATGGTATCGATGCTGATCCTCTCTCCCCGCAGGTTGTGACGGTCGGCTTCGCTCACCGCTCCCACAGCCGCCTGGGCCACCTGGGCTCCACCGCCGATTATTATCACCCGGGAGCCGTAGATCTTGTCGAAGGGCTGATGCACCGTTACCTCGTGTATGGAGGCCAGCGACGAAAGCTCCTCCACCAGCCCCTCCACCAGCCCGTCGATCTCCATGTAGACCGAGGCACAGCCCCGGTTGATCCCCCGCTCCAGGACGAACTGGTGGGTGTAGACGATGTTGGCCTCCCTGCTGGCCACCACGCCGGCGATGTCGCGAAGCATTCCCGGGCGGTCCTCGCAAATCACGTTTATGGCAAATCTCATATTGAACTCCGTGCCCTCTGACTTCGAGCTATTGTGCTGGAACTTCGGGCTTCCAGGGCCGCTCTTCTGCCCCCTGCCCATCAGACCACTCTATTTGCCCGAGGTTTATGCCATTATTGGGGGCTCGAACCGATGAGTCTCTTCTCATCGGAGCTTCCCATTATAAGTTATTCTGATATCAGATGCGCTCGTAAACTTTAATATGACGAGTGTTTACTCTCACAGGATGGAGTTTTGTCCCGATTGCAAAAGCATCATGTTGCCCAAGGACGGAATGATGGTTTGCAGAAAGTGCGGCTGTAAGGTGGAGAAGACCGCGAGCGATGCCATGGTGAGCAAGACCAGCCAGGTGGAGCGGACTGTTCCCGTTCTGGAACAGGAGTCTGCGGGGCTGCCCACCGCCCGGGCCAGGTGTCCGGAATGCGGTCACAATAAAGCTTACTGGTGGCTACGGCAGCTGCGGTCGGCCGATGAGTCCGAGGTCCGCTTTTTCCGGTGCGTCAAATGCAACAACACCTGGCGAGAGTATGACTAGGATAAACTATATTTAACATAAAATTGTTTTCATATCCGAGGCGCTAGCATGTTCAAGGCGGTAATAGATGCGGAAACGTTGCGTGATTCCATTGAGGCGGTTTCGTCTCTGGTTGATGAGGTCAAGTTCACCATCTCTGAGCGAGGGCTGGAACTCAAGGCAGTAGACCCTGCAAATGTAGCCATGATCTCCCTCAAGCTCGACGCCTCGGTCTTTGAGTTCTTCCAGGCGACGCCCGGGGATATCGGCGTGGATCTGGTCCGGCTGAGCGATCTCCTCAGCATGGCCGACCGGGGGGAGAACGTCAAGCTGGAGCTGGACGAGGAGGGCCACAAGCTCAAGATGGGAGTGGGTTCGCTCTCCTACACCCTGAGCCTCATCGATCCCAGCGCCATCAGGAAGGAGCCGCGCATTCCCGATCTGGACCTGCCGGCCCACGTGACCGTCTCCGGGACCGAGCTTCGCCGGGCGGTAAAGGCTGCGGAGAAAGTCAGCGATCACGTGATCATGGGGGTCTCCGACGAGGGATTCTACATGGAGGCCAAGGGCGATATCGACTCCTTCAAGCTGAAGATCCCCAGCAGCGAGCTGCTGGGCCTCAAGCCCGGAGATGCCCGGTCACTGTTCTCCCTGGACTACCTCTCGGACATGAGCAAGTCCCTGGGCAAGTCCCAGGAGGTCAAGCTGGAGCTGGGCTTGGACTATCCCCTGAGGATAGGATTCAAGATCAAGGAAGTGGAGATCAACTATCTTCTGGCGCCCCGCATTGAGCAGGAATGAACATCTGGGAGTTTCCCTTCAGCAGCCAGGCAGCCGAGCACGTGCGAGCGGCTGATTACTCCCTGGACTCTCTTTTAAACAAACGGGGCTTTCTGCCGGTCCGCAAGCGGGCTGCAGAGCGGGTGAGGGGGGCAGTGGAGGGGGAGATCCCCGGCGAGTACAGCCACGGCGAGGTGGAGCTGCTCTCTTATCCCCTGGCCCGGGTCATGGTCTCCTGCCTGGGCGACGAGTACCTGTTTCGCCGCTACGCCCTGGCCGAGTCCAAGCTAGCCCACCGGCGGATGCAGAAATCCCGGGAGGACCTGCCTGTTCTGGCCCGGGACCTGGGAATCGGTCCGGTGGCCCAGGGCGATCTCTTCCGGCTTCATTTTACGGAGTATCTGCCGGCGGCCAGCAGGATGCATAGTCCCCGCTGGAAGCTGGTCAACCGGGCCCTTCGAGGGGGACATCTCACCGTCACCTCCGAGGAGCTGATCAGGCTTCTGGAGGAGATGGTCCGGGAACGGGTGCTGAATGGGCTGCCTTTAGCGGTGGAGGAAAAGATCTGCCAGGAGCTCTCCCTGTACCTGGACCCCATAAGGCTGGAGCTGGAGGAGGCCAAGAACAGGAACCGGGTGGACCTGGGGCCGGTGGAGGAGGGGGCCTTCCCCCCCTGCATCCGGGCCATGCTGGCCCAGGTGGCCGCCGGCGTCAACCTGGCCCACACCGCCCGCTTCGCCCTGACCAGCTTCCTCCTGCGAATAGGCATGGACGTGGACCAGGTGGTGGGCATATTCAACACCAGCCCGGACTTCGACGAGGAGC
>JAAEEW010000113.1 GCA_013415595.1 Methanosarcinales archaeon
GGGTTGACGATGATGAACAGGGAGAGCAGGGTGTAGGGGAAGTACAGCAGGTAATCAATCATTCAGTGAGCCCTCAGTACAATTTCCGGTCTATTTTTCCCGGCCTCTCCCCGGTTGCGTTCCCGGTGCGTTCCCGGTTGTCTCCCCGGTTGCGTCCCCGACCTGTCCCAGTCTATTTCCAGCTCTATTTCCAGGCCCTACAGCCAAAATATCATGATTTGAAGTGGGGTGAATCCTTCTCGTCCGGATCTTCCTCCAGGCTCTTCAGGAACTTCCCGCCCACCAGGGCCAGGACTCCCAGGAGCCCGCTGGCCAGGGCGGCTCCGCCCCTGGTCCCCGAGCGGCGGCTGCCGGAGCGGGCCAGGGCCAGGCCGGCGGCCAGCACGGCAGCCAGAGAGGCCAGGTACTCAGGAGCGTCACGCAGCAGGTGGCCCACCGGGTCCTCGTCGGCGTTGGCCAGGTCCCGGTGCAGGACAAAGCGGTCCTGGAACTCGTGCACGTGGGCCCCACATGGTCCCCGGAACTGGCGGCTGGCTCCGGGAAGCATCTCCCCCAGGAAGGTCTCGGTGAAGCAGTGGGGGAGCTGTGCCATGCGGTCCTTGGGCAGGGCATACTTCCGGTGATAGGGAAGGGTCTCCACCCAATCGCAAAACTCGCGGCAGGCCTTGGTGCATTCCATGATAAAGCACTCTGTCCTCCCCACTTAAATATCTGGCTGAAAGGGGGAAGTCCGGCCCCCCCGAGGGTGACTTCAGGAGGAGACCTTGGGGGGCCTCCAGGGGAGACGCCAGGGGAGACCTTTGGAGGAGTCCTTTGGAGGAGACCTCCAGGGCCAGCCGGGATCTGCCAGGATCTGTCAGGGTCTGTCAGGGTCTGCCGATATCCAGCAGGATCTAGCAGGATCTGTCAGGATCCATCAGCATCGATAGTTAGCTTTTCCGCTGCCCGATAAAACGTTTATACCCTTGGCTGGCCAACCAGCGCCCATGCGTAAAGAGGCCAGAACATTTTTCAAAGATCGCCGGGATAGGCCCGCCACCTGGTGGGGGTTGGTGGCCATCACCGCTTTGCTTCTGGGGTCCGCCCAGGCCGCACTGATAACCGTAGGGCCTGAAGAGAGCATCCAGGCGGCCATCAATGCAGCAGGCGAAGGCGATTGGATCGAGGTTCAGAGCGGAACTTACCAGGAGAACCTGGAAGTCTACAAGCCGGTGGTCCTGAGGGGCAACCTCAGCACCGGGACCGGGCCGGTCATCGACGCTAAAGGGAGGCACAGTGCCGTAACCATCTACGCCGATGGGGTGACCGTGGAGGGCTTCGTGATCACCGGATCGGGAGCATCGGCAGATGACGCCGGCCTCAAGATCACCTCCCGGGACAACCTGGTCAGAAATAACCTGGTGGGCAGCAACGCCAACCACGGCATCCTGATCAGCCAGGCCGGCAACAACACCATACGTGAGTGCTCGGTCCAGGATAACGCCCAGCAGGGCATCATGATTTACCAGTCATCGGACAACCGGCTGAGCGGCAACGCCGTCATGCGAAATCTGCACGGCATCGGCCTGTTCGGCTCAACCGAAAACATCATCCAGAGAAATACGCTTTCCGAAAACCGGGCTGACGGCCTGTACCTGGAGAAGTCGGACAAGAACAACATCACCGGCAACCAGGTAACCAACAACTCCATCGGCCTTTCCGTCCTCTCCTCCCGGGGCAACACCATTGCCTCCAACAACATAACCGACAATAGAGAGGGCATGCACTTCGTCAACCGCAACGACAGCGAGAGCATAACCCAGAAGGCCATAACCGAGAGGGGCGGAGTCTCCATCAAGTACCGCCCCGCAGAAGGCACGGAGACGAAGAGCGTAAACGACTACGAAGAGAACCCCTTCAGCTCCAACACCATCTACCAGAACTACCTGGACAACCAGGAGAACGTCTACGACGACGGCTCCAACAACTGGTACTCCAGCGCCCTGAAGAGGGGCAACAGCTACAGCCAGTTCGACGAGCCGGAGGAGGGGTGCAGGGACAGAAACCGGGACGGGGTGTGCGACTCCAGCTACAACATAGCCGGTGGATCGCTAAAGGACCTCTACCCCCTGGTGAGCAGAGAGGCCGTGCTTGGCCAGTACCGGGTCAAGAATCCCGACGGGACCCAGCTGGGAATGGACAGAAATGCCTATCTGCCGCGCTCCGACGTCCTGATCCGGTTCAAGGTCCCGGCCAACTTCACCGGCTGGATGGGGATATTCTCCGGCGCCAGGGACCACGTCCAGGCCAGGACCGACGAGGCCCTGACCTACCGGCCGCTGCCGGCAAGCCAGAGCGGCTCCCTGGACCTCAAGGCCCCCTCGCAGCTCGGCAGCTACGACCTGCGGCTCTTCGACCAGGCCGGCCTGGAGCTTGCCTACCTGGACTTCCAGGTGATGGTCCCCAGCCTCGCCGCCGCTCCCCTGTCGGTCAGCACCTGCGAGCAGATCGCCGTCACCTACTCCGGAGCGCCGGGGATGGACGGGGACTGGATCGGGCTTTTCAGGACGGATTCCTCCAGCCCGGCCTACCGGCAGTACCTGGATGGCAACAACGGCTCGTTCGCCTTCTCCGCCCCCACCAGCGGCGGGACCTATGAGCTTCGCATGTTCGACGGCGACGGAAACGGCCCGCTGGCCACCGCAGGCCCGGTGGAGATCAAGCCCCTCTCCGGAGTGAAGATCATCGCCAGCCCCTCGGAGGCCAGCGCCGGGCAGAGGATAACCGTCTCCTACTGGGGAGCCCTGCCTGCCAGCACCATAGGCATGTACATGCTGACCAGCCCCGACAAGAACATGCTGGCCATGAAGTCCACGGGAGGAAACAGCTGCGGCACCCTGACCTTCGCCATCCCCGGGCCGGGAAGGTACGACTTCCGGCTCTTCGAGAACAACGTCTACAGAAAGCACATGGGCGCCAGCAACGTGGTGGTGGCCGGCTGAGGGGATAAGCCGGCTTTCCCGGGCCGAAAACTTCCCCTGGCGGCGGGAGGTGAGGAATCGGAAGGGCCCGGCCACCAATATTTTCTTTTTTTTGTTTTTCAATTTTTAATTTTAAGTCGATATCCAGATCCTGCAATCCTGGCCCTGCCAGACGATAGCGATAGCGGAGCGGAGCGGACGGACGGCAGAAGCCCGGAGGGTGGCGACGAAAAATGACGGCCGGGAAGGGGGAGAGAGAAGCTCGAAAGAAAAAGAAGGATCGCAAAAGGACGAAAATGAAAGAAACGGATTGCTGGACCGATGGCCCCGGGATGGGGAGGGCCGCTTCCCATCCACGGCGCCGCAGATCCCCTGCCCTCACCACAGCAGCCGGGGGGGAACGGCCTGTCCAGCCAGCAGGGCGCTGTAGTCCTCCGCCCTCCTGGTCACCTCGGCCTGGCTTCCATGAACCAGCACCTCCGCCGGCCGGGGCTGGCCGTTGTACTGGGAGGCCATGGAGAAGCCGTAGGCTCCGGCGTCGAAGAAGGCCAGCACGTCTCCCCTGTGGACCGAGGGCAGCATGCGGTCCCGGGCCAGGACGTCCCCGGTCTCGCAGATGGGGCCGACCACGGTGAAGGGGGCCTCCGGGGCCTGGGCCGCCCGGTTGGCCACCACGATGTGATGGTAGGAGTCGTAGAGCATGGGCCTGGCCAGGACGTTGAATCCGGCGTCGATGCCCACGAAGGTCACGTGGGCGCTCTTGACCACGTTTACGGTGGTCAGGAGAATCGTAGTGTCCCCCACGATGCTCCGGCCCGGCTCCAGGATCAGCCGGGGGGAGATGCCCATCACCCCACAGCGCCCGGCCAGGACCGGCAGGACGGCAGAGGCCAGGTCGGCGGGGACCGGGGCCTTTATCGCCGGGTCGTACTGGATGCCCAGGCCGCCGCCCAGATCGATCATCTTGATGGAGCCTCCCACCTTCAGCACCTCCCCGGCCAGGTCCATCATCCGGGAGGCCGCCTCCACGAAGGAGGAGACGTCCAGGATCTGGGAGCCGATGTGGCAGTGCAGGCCCACCGGCTCCACGCCCTCCAGCTCCAGGGCCTTCCGGAAGACCCCGGCCACGGACGGAGCGGGAATGCCGAATTTGGAGGAGCGTAGCCCCGTGGCGATCTTGGGGTGGGTCTTGACCGAGACGTCCGGATTGACCCGGAAGAGGACCTCCACCTTCTTTCCCATCCAGGAGGCAAGCTCGCCGAGCACTGAGAGCTCCTCTGGAGAATCCACCGAGACCCGCACCCCGGCCTCCACGGCCATCTCCAGCTCCCGGGAGGACTTGGAGTTGCCGTTGAACAGGATTTTCTCCCGGGGGATGCCCGCCAGCCTGGCCAGGGCCAGCTCGCCGCCGGAGAAGACGTCCGCTCCCGCCCCCTCCTGGGCCAGAATCCTGAGCGTCGCCAGGTTGCCGTTGGCCTTGACCGCGAAGTACTTGTCAGCCTCCGGGAAAGCCTGGTGGTAGGCCCGGATGTTGTGCCTGAGCCTCGATTCGCTGGTAACGTAAAGCGGCGTGCCGAACTCCCCGGCCAGCGCCACCGTATCCACGTCCTCGATGAAGAGATGACTGCCCTCGACCCTGAGATGCTCCTTCGTCCCGAACATGGTGGGGGAATCGGTGAGGGGAGTAAAAATCTTTTCGTGTCCTGGATTTTAAAGCATAATCCGCAGTTTTTAAAGCGGCCCCATCATTCGGCCCCAATCGATGACTCCCTGCCCCTTCAGACCGTTTGCCTTACCTCCACCCCGGCCTGCTCCAAAAACCGCAGCGCCTCCCCGTCCGGGTAGCTCTGGCCGTAGACCACCTTCTTGATGCGGCCGTTGATCATCATCTTGGCACAGAGGATGCAGGGCTGGTGGGTGCAGTAGAGGGTGGCCCCCTCGATGCTCACCCCGTGGATGGCCGCCTGGATGATGGCGTTTTGCTCGGCGTGAACGGCCCGGCACAGCTCGTGGCGGGTCCCGCTCTCCACCTTCTCCCGCAGGCATCCCACCACGTCGCAGTGCTCCAGGCCGGTGGGGGCTCCGTTGTAGCCGGTGGAGAGGATGCGGTTGTTCCTCACCAGCAGGGCGCCCACGTGATTTCGAAGACAGGTGGACCTCTTGGCCACCACCGAGGCGATCTCCATGAAATATTGGTCGAGGCTGGGACGGTCCATAGCAATTGGGATAGACCACCTTAAGAGATTAAAATTCACCGACCGAATCAGCGGAAGCTTAATATCGATCTCCATAGCGACTTCCTGCCTATGACGATTCACTGGGCTGATGTGGTTGCGGAGAAGCTGGCCGATCAGGGCCCCCAGACCCTGGCCACCGGCATCACCCCTTCCGGTCCCGTTCACATAGGCAACATGCGCGAGGTAATGACCGCCGAGGCCGTCTACCGGGCCCTCCTGGACCGGGGAGCAGAGGCCAGGCTGATCTACATCGCCGACAACTACGACCGGCTGCGCCGGCTCTATCCCTTCCTGCCGCAGAGCTTCCAGGAGCACGTGGGAAAGCCCCTATCCGAGATCCCCTGCCCGGACGGCTGCTGCGAGAGCTACGCCGAGCACTTCCTGCGCCCCTTCCTGGAGTCCATGAGGCGTCTTGGAATCGAGCCCGAGGTCCTGCGGGCCGACCAGCTCTACAAGGAGGGCCGCTACCTGGAGGCCACCAAGACCGCCCTGGTGAAGAGGGACGAGATCGCGCGCATCCTGAAGGAGGTCTCGGGAA
>JAAEEW010000114.1 GCA_013415595.1 Methanosarcinales archaeon
GGAAAGGCCGGAGAGATTTCCTCTTTTAAAAATCTTACTATAGCAGGGCGTCTAGGACGGCCTCGGCCTCGTCGCGGCGAGCGTCCATCACGTAGGGTATGCCGGAGACCTTGGAGGCTTCCTCGGTGAGGGCCATCAGGTCTTCGCGGGAGATGGTGGACAGCCGGAAGTTCCTGGAGCCGGCCATGAGCTGTTGCAGGCCGATCTTGAACTTGCGGCCGTAGGTGTAGATGGCAATCGAGCCAAGGGGTATGTCCTTGATGTCGTTTCCGTACTTGGCCTTCAGCTCGTCGTACAGGACGAAGATCTCATCCACCTTGCTGCCGTACTTGGAGACGGTCTTGGGCAGATCGCCAGCCTCCATCCAGCCCTTGATGTTCTTGCCCACCATTCCGGGGATCATGAGGGCCCGGCCCATGCACACGGCCTTGACGTTGGGAGCTCCCATGGCCAGAGCCTTGTACACGCCGTCCTCAGAGGAGAATCCGCCGGCCATGGCCAGGTCAGGCACCCGCAGGCCCTTCTTCTCCAGCTTCTTGGTGAACTCGTAGGCCAGGGACTGCAGATAGAAGGTGGGGATGCCCCATTCGTTCATCATGGGCCAGGGGCTCATTCCGGTTCCGCCCGGGGCGCCGTCGATGGTCAGCAGGTCCAGGTGGGCCTCCGCTCCGTAGCGCAGGGCCATGGCCAGCTCCACCATGGAGTAGGCTCCGGTCTTGAGGGTGATCCTCTTGAATCCCAGGTCTCTGAGCCGGTCCACCTCGCCCATGAAGGCCTCCTTGGTCACGAAGCCCAGCCGGGAGTGCCGCTCGAACTCCTTGATGGCTCCGTGCTTGAAGGCCTCCTGAACCTCGGGCTCGGTGGGGTCCGGAGATACCACGTAGCCTCTCTTCTTTAGCTCCAGGGCTCTCTCCAGGGTCTTGACCTTGATCTCGCCGCCGATGCACTTGGCGCCCTGTCCCCACTTGAGCTCGATGGTGTTGAGGTTGTGCTTGGAGGAGACGTACTCGGCAACGCCAAGCCTGGTATCCTCCACGTTCATCTGCACCAGAATCTCGCCGTAGCCCTCGTGGAACTTCCTGTAGATGTTGATCCTGCGGTCCATCTCCGGGGAGCTCTTGACCTTGCCCTTGGCGTCCCTCTGCAGCTCCGGGTCGACGCCGCAGACGTTCTCGCCGCAGACCAGGGTGATGCCGCTGATGGCGGCGCCGATGGCGAAGTGCTCCCAGTTGGCCCGGGCGATCTCGGTGGATCCCAGGGCGCCGGTGAATATGGGCACCCTCATCTTGACCTTCTCAGTCCAGCCGTACTCGGTCTCGGTGTTGACGTCCGGGAATAGGGCGGTGTCCGGGCCTGGCTCCACGTTCTCCGGCAGACCCTCGGCGCCCACGGCGTAGCCCTGGATGCTGAGATGGGAGTAGTCAATGGGATAGTCCTTGTCGGCGCCTGCGGTTATCTGGCCGAAGGGGCCGGGATACAGGACCTCTCTGCCCCGGAACGATGACAGCCAGATCTCGCAACCGCCCCGGCATCCGTCCAGGCAGTCGGCGCAAAGACCGGATGTGGGAACTACACTCCTCGAACGGTTAAATGTTCCAGTGGCTGCACTGGAGTTTGGCCTTCTTAGGTTCATCTTCTACCACCTTTTGTATATTATTTTAACTATTTTTTAAATCTCCCTCGCGGAGATGCTTCATAAGGACGATTCGGCCTGCAAGGCTAAAGCTGGATTAGATGCTGCTTACCCCTCCAATCTGTACGGGAAACCATAAAAGCAGGGATTTCGGAGACATGGGTACATGAGCAACCGGGATGATGACGGAACTTGGGGCCGATCTCAAAGCTTCCGAGTTCACTCCGTCACCGCTCGTCAGGATGGCAAATTCCTCCCCAGAGGTCTCAGCTTGGCCGCTGCACATCGCCTCACCGCCACTTCGCTTCCGCTTTTTTCGTATAAAAAGCATTTCGAAAAGATATATGTATGGCCTGAAAGGAACGAATATTCCGGTCAATAAAGGGAATTAAATGATAGCTATTGTGAACTACGGGATGGGAAACCTGTTCAGCATTTACAATGCCCTGTCCAAGATAGGCGCCGATCCGAAGGTGTTCACGGAGCCCCGCTTTGAAGGAGCAGACGGCATAGTGATTCCCGGAGTGGGATCCTTCGGGATGTGCATGAGCCGGCTGAGCCAATTTCAAGAGGCCCTCTTTGAATCCCTCCAGTCCGGGACGCCGATGCTCGGCATCTGCATCGGCATGCAGGTCCTCTTCGACCGGAGCATGGAGAGCCCGGGAGCCAGGGGATTTGGGTGGATCAAGGGAGATGTGGTCCGCCTGCCGGAGGGGGTGACCATCCCCCAGATGGGCTGGAACAACCTGTCCATGAAGAGAGAGGTTCCCCTGCTGGAGGGAATCAGGGACGGCGACATGTTCTACTTCGTCCACTCCTACTACTGCCTGCCCGAGGACCCCTCGGTGGTGGCGGCCACCACGGAGCACGGTGTGGAGATGGCGGCGGCCGTGATCAGGGACAACCTGTCCGCCACCCAGTTCCACCCGGAGAAATCGGGAGCCAAGGGACTCTTGATCCTGGAGAACTTCGTGAGGTCGACCAGATGTTAGCCAGGCGGATAATACCCTGTCTTGACTGCGACCTGGGAGTCCCCCAGGGAAGAGTGGTCAAGGGCATCGAGTTCAAGCAGATCCGGTACGCCGGCATCCCCTGGGAGCTGGCCGCCCGCTACTACCAGCAGGGAGCCGACGAGATCGTCTTCCTGGACATAACCGCCTCCCATGAGCGACGGGAGACCATGACCGACGTCATCAAGAAGACCTCGGAGGAGGTCTTCGTGCCCCTGGCGGTGGGCGGAGGGATCAACAGCCTGGAGGACGCCCGGGAGGTCTTCAACGCCGGAGCGGACAAGATCACCCTGAACACCGCTGCTCTGCGCAGGCCGGAGCTGATAAGCGAGATCTCGGACAGCTACGGCCGCCAGGCCGTGGTCCTGGCCATCGACGCCAAGCGGCGCTACAACCTGGAGGAGGGCCGGGAGGTGATCTCCACCGCCCGGGGAGACTGCTGGTTCGAGTGCTCCTACTACGGCGGAAGGAGGTTCACCGGCATCGACGCCCTGGCCTGGGCCAGGAAGGGGGAGGAGCTGGGGGCGGGGGAGATTCTGCTCACCAGCATGGACCGGGACGGGACTTACGACGGCTTCGACATCGAGCTTACCGATGCCGTATCCAGCCGGCTGATGATCCCGGTGATCGCCTCGGGTGGATGCGCCCACGCCGAGCACATGTACCAGGTATTCGATAAGACCAGGGCCTCAGCCGCCCTGGCTGCCAGCATCTTCCACTTCAACGAGTGGACGGTGGAGGGATGCAAGCAGTATCTGGCACAGAGAGGAGTCAACATCAGGATATGAGGGCCTTCACGGGTCCCCAGCTCCGACGTTTTTTTCCTGAATTTTTGCAGGCAAACCGGCAGATTTATAGAGTCTTCTGGAAAGGATGCCAGTGATTGAATTGATCGAGCTTAGCAAAGCCCCCTGCAACTCCCTGCTGGAGATCAAGTCCCTGAGGGGAGCCCATGGATGGCAGAACCGCCTGGAGTCCGTGGGAATAGTCAAGGGACGAAAGGTCCGAAAGATCGTCTGCCAGCCATTCGGAGGGCCGGTGGTGATCGATATCGACGGCTCCCGCATCTCCCTGGGAAGAGGAATCGCCGCCAATATCGATGTAGAGGTAGTCCAGACCTCCGCCAAGAGCTGATGGAAGGCCATCGGCTCTATTCGCCCAATTTTTGGCCATTTTTCTGGCCATTTTTCCGCAATTCCGTTTCAAGATGGAAGGACGATGTCTTCATAATCCTCTGCCTGGGCGTTCTATGAACTCCATCGACCGCAACAAGCCGTTCACTGAAAGCCATTTTTCCCTTCTCGCCGCCGGAAGAGCGGGTCGTGGCCATTGTGCCTCATTTGGGCGCTGTGGCCCCGTTGCTCCAGGACCGGAAGCCTGCGGCTTGATCCTGGCTGCAATGAACGACCTGAGGTCTGGCGAGCCATGGGGCGAAGACGCGAGAAATGGCAGCCACGATGCCAATTGAGAAAAGGATTATTCGGCCAGGTTACGAATTGCGGCCGCCGCAAAGGGCCCGGGTCCGGCCAGGGCCAGGACCCGGAGATCGCCAGAACATAAAGAGCAGGGTTTTTTAAAATCCCATCCCCGGGGACCGGCGCCTGCCTATATGCATCATCAACTCAATAGATGTAATGCTTCTTGAATTAAGGCGAAGTTTATGTTGAGATCAACTCTTTGAGCCGCTGGATGGACTCCATGGCCTGGGCAGACTCATTGAGCTTCTCCTCTTCGAAGTGCTTTATGATGTCGTCAATGGTGGCCTTGAGGGCATAAACCTTCATGGGTCTTCCCTTTCCCTCCCTCTTTATCTCGCGCTCCTCGATCCACCCATTCTGCCTCAGAGTTCGCATGGCTATGCTTACCTCGGGCTGTCTCAGGTCCGATCCCATCTCAATTTCCCTGGATGAGGCCTCGTTCACGTTCGCGAGATAGGTAATGAGTGTGGCCACGTTTCTCGGCACGCCCAGGCTTCTCAGAGTCTCCACGAACTCCATGTCCTTATCATCCAGAACTTTCACGGTGGATTCCCTCATGATGATCACCAATTTTTTCGACAAACAAATACTTAATCATATAAATAATTTGTTTTGAAACCGCGTATCTTTAAAAATTTTTTTACTAAAAAATTCAGATGAAGCCGCAGGATATCGATATTTGAAATTGGCTCCTTCGCGGGGCAGAGGGAGGACGTGAGACCCACGACCAGGTGGCCGGCAGGCCCTCATGGGCAATGAAATTCATTTCTTATAAATTGTTCCAACAGAGATATGAAAGATCAGAGAATATCTCGATTTTAATGATTCTCATCGAGATGGGGAAGGATGACCTCTGCGGGGCTAGCTGCAATATCAACAACCTGGCAGGCACTTTCTTCGCAGGCACAAGTCCGCTGCTAAGGCCGTTCCTGGAGAGGCTGGGGGAGCTGCTGCCGGCGGAGAGGCAGGGAGTGAACAAGGGCTACATCGTCGGATCGCTGCGCACTCATGTGAACTCTCTCTTCGCCAACCAGGAATCTATATCCGTAGAGGCTGATGGAAAGGTGGTGGAGATAAAGAGGTCGGAGCTGGACGAGATGATCGCCGCCAAGTATCCCTCATTCCAGCACCAGTCCCTAAACCTCCCCGGCCTCCTGTTCATCCAGAGCGGCCCGGCCCTGCATGCCGCCAGCATCGCCAAGCTGCGGGAGATGCACGGCATCAGGATCCCGGATGGAAGAAGGACCCAGCGGTATTTCTTCCACACCACCGTGGTCTCCCTGCAGGCCGACCAGGAGCGAATCAGGATCGAGCTGGACCTGGCGCGCCTCCCCAACAATCCCCACCAGGCCGAGTAGACAGTGCCGGAGACCCCGACTCCGACCGGTTGTGCTCCAGGCCGGCTTGTGAATGAGGGGGAGTGACTACTCCCCGCCCTGAAGGGCGAGGCTTCTATGGCTTCCTATGCCAACAGACTGTAGCCCCAGTCTGAGTATGTTGATCGCTGCGTTCCA
>JAAEEW010000011.1 GCA_013415595.1 Methanosarcinales archaeon
ATCGGATATTGAGGGCCTGCTCAAGATCAGCCAGAAGGATTCGGGGACGGAGTACAGCATCCAGAAGGACGACTACAACTACCTGTGGGTGGTCCTCCGGGACAGGGACTTCGACGACCTGGTGGCCGGGGTGCACATGGTCAGCCAGACCCTGATAGAGCAGGGCCTGGGGACTCAGCTTCTGTGTGCCGTCTATCGTTTCCGGGGCGAGAGCACGGTTTACTGGATCTACAACTTCAAGCAGGGCTCCTACTACCCCTTCGCTCCCCGGGGGGACAAGCAGCGGGACCAGTCACTGGAGTTCAGGCTGCGCTCGGTGATGGAGCCCGAGCTGCCGATGGAAAAAGATGTGGAGAAGTGGTATCCCCTGTGGGGCATGCCACTCTAATCCTCGATTATCCCCTGGCCGCAGAAGATATCCTTGGCCTCCTCCAGGCTCAGGTCCTCGGGCGGGACTATCAGGTCTGAGGAGACGATCTCCTCCGCCTTCACCTTCTGTCCCTTGCTTCGCACGGTGGCGATGAGATTGGCCAGCTCCCGTCTGTAACTGGCCTCGTCGCACCTGTTCACGTGCTCCACGATGCTGTTGTCGATGGCGTTTAGCTCCTTTACCAGGTTCTCGGAGACCGAGTACTGCCCCTCCCCCATGATCCTGATGATCATTTCATCTCCTCCTTCAGCCTGGCCAGCTCAGCATCCACGCCCCCCTGGGCCTTGACCTTGGCCAGCTCCCGGTCAAGCTCGCTCCCGCCGACCTGGTCCTCCAGGACGCCCTGATCCAGGAGCTCGTCCAGAGCCGCGGAACGGGCCTTCATGTTCTCCGTCTTGTCCTCCGCCCTTTGGATGGCCACGCCCACGTCGGCCATCTCCTCGCTGATCCCGGTAACCGACTCCGTTACCTTCACCTGGGCCTCGGCGGCGGAGTACTGGGCCTTGATGGTCTCCTTGCGGGCCCGGAAGGTCTCCACCTTGGTGGCCAGCCTGCCCTCGGCAGCTACCAGCTTCTGCTGCTCCTTATCCAGGTCGGCGATCTGCTGGTCCAGGCTCTCCGCCTGGGCGGCCAGGGCGGCCTTTCGCTCCAGGGCCAGCCGGGCCAGGTCCTCTCGACCGGACTTGATGGCCTCCCGGGCCTGGGAGTCCAGCTTGTCCATGTTCTGCTGCAGCTTGGCTTTCTGAAGCTCGAGGCGCTTCTTGGAGGTCGTGACCTCTGCTACCCCTCTCTTGACGTTTTGAAGCAGCTCGATCTGCTTCTCGTAGGAGTAGTCGAGGGTCTCCCGGGGGTCCTCTATCTTATCCATAATTTTATTCATCTTCGATTTTACCACTACGCCCATTCGATCAAGCAAACCCATGTTGCCACCTCACTATGAAAAGGGGTCCATGAAGAGCTCTGCGCCATTTGAAATCCACACCGGCTAAAGCTTCACCTGTTCACGATTCGCCGATTTTATCCTCCACTCTGATGAAACCCCGTTAGGCTATATTATGGACCACCAATCTTAAACCTGTTGCCTTTTTATCCGACCAGCGATCGCCCTCTGACCAACCTCCGATCAGGATCCTCCTGCCCTCAAAAAGGCCACTGCATCCCCGGGCCTGGCCTCCAGGCGGCGAACCCCCCCCTCTGACCTTTCGCCGATCTGGATTCCAGGGGCGAAATGCCCCTTTCAGGGGAAAAAGTTATTAATGGGATGCTCAATCTCACTGCACGGCGGGCCCGTAGCTTAGCCAGGTTGAGCGCACGGCTGATAACCGTGAGGTCACGCGTTCAAATCGCGTCGGGCCCACTAAGAACTCCATCTTCTGTGGTTGCTTTCCGCTCAGAGCTGGCCGTGCATGCAATTTTCTTGGGTTTTTAATTGACGCTATCTATTTGCCGCCTTCTATTTTGCCGATAAAAAAGGGGGACCAGGGGCTCCTCGCCCCATCGCCTGGCCCCTTTTAGTCCTTCCTGGAGATATCGCCTTCTATTACTGCATTCATCACCTGATCGAACTCCAGGTTGGCGCACCACCCGGCCTTATCGAATATCCCCATGAAGCACACCCCTATCAGCTTCTTGTGCTTCACCTTCCCCAGGAACTCCTTCATCTCCTGCACCGAACACCCGATCTTGGGCATGGCCATTCCTCCCAGGACCACCACCACGTCGGCGTCGGCGCTGGTGGGCTCTCCCAGCTCCAGGCCGTACTCCGTGGGGGTGATGCGTCGCGCTTTGTCCACCTGCAGCCCGGGGACAAACGCCAGTTCCCGGTCCTTCACCGGGTAGCCCAGGAAGAGGGCAAAGGGGGTGCAAAACCCGGGGGACCCCACAAAAGTGATCTTTGCGTCGTCTTTGACCAGATCACGAAACCCGTTTAGCAGTCCACCCAGGCCTTTTATCTCTTGAACCGTCTGCATGAAAATCCTCCAGCCAATTGTTTACTTCCCTGCACTTAAAAGTTGACCCCTCCGAATAATTTGTGCAAACCAAAAGAAAATAGCTGCCTCCTGCCCGGAGGCCTGAAGACGCCCCCGGCCCGCCCTTCGCGGTTCAAAACGTTTATGTTCTTGAAACTGTTTCTTGAGCTGGATGACCAAGAGATCTGCGGACGTGAAGAAAGATGTTGGCGGCGCGAAGGGCGGAGGTTCGCGTGCTCCCCCCCGCCGCCAGAATAAAGGCGCGCGAATTCCCGACTTATACTGGTACGCTGGACTTTGCTTAATTGTTATATTCTCATTATACCTTCGGGTCTTCATACCCTGGAACAACGTATTCATCGCCAACGGCGTGCGGTTCGCCAGTGAGAGCGATGCCTGGTATCACATGATGCTGGCCCAGAGCACGGTCATGCACCTGCACCGCACTTTCTTCGATCCTCTCACCTACTTCCCCTTCGGGACCAGCCTGCACTTCGGTCCCTTCGTGAGCTGGGGAATAACAGTTCTGTCCTACATTGTGGGGCTCGGGAGCCCCAGCATGCACACGGTTGAGGTAGTGGGGGCGTTTTGGCCTGCCCTTCTGGGCACCGTTCTGATCTTCCCCGTCTACTTCCTGGGCAGGGAGCTGGGCGGACGGGGCTGTGGCCTTCTGGCCGCCCTGATGGTGACCATATTCCCCGGCCAGCTATTCAGCCGCACCGTGCTTGGCTTCACCGACCACCACTCCTCGGAGATACTGCTCAGCACCCTGACCATGCTCTTCTTCCTCCTGGCCATGAGGACGGGCCGCAACCTGACATTCGACTCCCTCCTCAAGCGGGGCCTTCTGAGCGCCAAGTCTCCCCTGATCTACGCCCTGCTGGCAGGAGTCTTCATGGGCCTGTACCTGGACGCCTGGGCCATGGGCATCCTCTTCGAGGGCATAATCCTGATCTTCTTCGTCGTTCAGGGAACGGTTGACTACCTGCGCGGGAGAGGGACGGACTACCTGGGAATAATCCTGGGGCTGGGCTTTGCCGTGGCTCTCCTTCTTCTGCTACCCTTTGCCAACCCGGCCAACCACTTCAGCCTCATCCAGTACTCACTCTTCCAGCCTCTGATGCTGTTCCTGGGCATGGCTTTCGCCCTGGTCACCTCTTACCTGGCCTCCGTCCTCCGGAAGAAGCGGATGGACTGGTACGTCTTTCCTGCATCCGCTGTGGGTGTGGGAGTGCTGGGACTGCTGCTTGCGGCAGTGGCTGTGCCCTTTTTCGTCGCCAATCTCTTCGCTGGGCTGGGCACCTACCTTCTCCCCCGGACGGGCGGAGCGGCCACGGTGGCTGAGCTTGGCGCTCTCACCAACAATAACGGCATCCAGAACAATTTCCCCGGCCTGTTCGGCTTCGACTTGTTCTCCCCGTTCGTCATCTCCCTGATTGGTCTGGCCCTGATGGCCCTGAATTACTACCGGAAGTCCCAGCCGGGAGATTTGCTGGTCATCACCTGGAGCGCCGTGATGTTCTTTTTAACTCTGAGCCAGAACCGGTCCGCTTACTACTACGGCGTAAACGCGGCCCTGCTCTGCGCCTACCTGAGCATCAGGATCATGGATTACGTCCGTCTGGCAGACCTGGAGGGGGCCATCATGCAGAAGGCCAGAGACCCGGCCAAGATCCTGGAGGACCTCAAGGTCCAGCACATCCTGGCCGTCTTCCTGGTCATCTTCGTCTTTGTAATTCCCAGCCTGACCGCGCCCACCGGGAGCATGGAGATGGCCAGATGGACGGTGGGTCCCAATCCCGAGTGGTACAACTCCATCCTGTGGCTGAAGGACAACACCCCGGAGCCGGGGCTGGACATCTACGACATCTACCAGAGGCCCCCGGAAGGCCAGTTCTTCCAGTACCCGTCCACAGCTTACGGCGTCATGTCCTGGTGGGACTACGGCCATCTGATTGAGACCATCGGGCACCGTTACCCCAACGCCAATCCCTTCCAGGAAGGCATCGGAAATAAGAGCTCAGGGGTCCCCGGATCTTCTCCCTTCTTCCTGGCGGAGAGCGAGGAGGAAGCGGAGCAGGTGCTGACCGATCTGAACACGAGCCTGTCGCCGTACTCAAACTCCCGGTACATCATGACCGACGTGGAGATGGCCATAGGCAAGTTCCACGCCATGGCCTCCTGGAGCGCCATCCCCAACTCCAAGTACACCGGAGCGGTCTACCAGCCCCAGGGCGAGGTCCTGGTGCCCATCCAGCTGTGGCAGGAGCCCTACTACAGGACCATGATCGCCAGGCTGCACTTCTTCGACGGATCGGAGACGCCAATAGGCGAGGCCATCGGAGTGGCCTACGACAGCCTGGAGATACAGGATGGCATCCGGGCCCCGGTGATGGTCCTGCCGCCCAAGATCTCCAGAAACTACGA
>JAAEEW010000115.1 GCA_013415595.1 Methanosarcinales archaeon
CATGTGTCATCGGTTAAGAGCAGAATCGCTTTGCACATGACAAAATTTCAGGTTTGTCCGATGAGGAAATTTTCTCACCCAATCCTCGCTGCCATCGGTCTCAGCAAAACATGAGATGAGACTATCACGCATTTTGTAATTATTAAAATAAATAATTTATTAACTATTTCTTAACCGATGACCAATGGATTTCTCTGACGGGCCATGGCCTTCTGGCGGGGACGGGATCATATTTTCGGCCGTCTCCCCGGATTTCGGCAAGGCGCTCTTCACCGATTCTTCTTCGCAGGATGCTCCATGAGACCCATCAGGGATGACAGGGACGATGGCAGCCTCTACCCTCTCTGCATCAGATGGACGCTCAGCTTCATGGTTCATTTCCCCGGCTGCCTGACCAGAGAATGCCAATTTTTCCAGCGCATCCCTTATGGCCTTAAAATCGGATTCGAGGCTTTTGAGTTCAATGGAATAGAGATCCGGGTGATGCACCTTATCCAATAGATCATCAATTTTTCCAGATAGACTGCTATCGTTCGGCCTCTTGATTTTTTGCAGATCCTTGAGATGGTAAACGGTGCGCAGTGCCCGAGCTTTTTCGTTCCCCTGCTCCTGATAATATTTGTACAGCCGGCCCAGAAATATGCCCGCCAGAAGGAAGAAGACCGGATAGAGCGGGGCTGTGCGGACCTTGAGGTCCACGGGAAGGGTCAACGGAGCCTGCCAGCCTTTTATGCTCAGGTAAACCTTCCCCATATAATGATCCGGCGGAAGGTTCTTGCGATTGATATTCAGGACCACGAAGGAGATTCTGGACGCCGGCAGGACCATCATGCTGGCGTTAGTGTAAAATATTTTATTACTTAGATAATGCCCGGTGGTCTCTCCCTTGACAATGACCTCTGCGTCTGCCAGGGTGGCGTTGGTGGGCGCGGAGTTGTTCACTGGAATTTGCGCCTCATCTGCAAAAGAGCTGCTGGGAAGCAGGATGTTCACGAATCCCGGTATCAGATTGACTATGAATGTAAAAAATCCGTTGATGGGATCGCTGATAAACGGAATGGAGGATATCACCGGCACTTTAATCTCCTGGTCCCGAACCAGCTGCATGTCCAGGCTGGTGAAATCCGGCAAGAGGGTGGGCTTTGGCCGGGGCTTCACCAGGACGGTCATGTTCAGGATCGTTTCCATGCTCCTGTTGCCTGCCAGGGGCACAAATTTTATCTGGCCTTCGTAGGTTCCAGGGTCGTTCAGGCCGGAAACGCTGACGATGAAGTCCCGGGGGCGGTCTCTTTTCATCGCCGGCATGACGTTGGCTCCGTTGGCCCCGACACCGATCAGGCGCACATGATCGAAGGACAGCACGCTGTCCCCATCCACCTGCCTCAAGTTGGAGGCGAACACGGAGTACTTGCTTATGTCTCCTCCACTGGCGCATAGCCTCAGGCTGCCGTTGAAGATCCCCTGGTCATTTTGCCATCCGGTTATGTTGAATGGGACGTCAAAGGGCTGGACCTCAATTTTCAAAGGATTGCTGATCGCAGCCGTGGATAGCAGGGCTGCGCTTAAGAGATATAACGAACAGAGCAACAAACAGAGCAATGCCGATCTGGGCTGCATGACAATCACCTCTCCCGAGACCACATGATATCGTTCTTTGAATAATAATAGTAATAATTGCCTACAAGGATCAACCTCAAGTAAGGTTTATGCAGTAAATCGGGACAATTTTACTATTTAAATTTTTGGTATCCTTGGCATCGCTTGCCGAAGAGGCGCCATCAATATGTGAAATAGCTTACCATATAATCCCCATGCCCGAGGGATAGAGCGACTGGGGACGGCAGATATTCATCAATTCCGCGGAGATATCATCCGCCAGGATGAACAAGAAATGAGATCAACACCATGATAAAAATATGCTGATACCGGGGGCCGGGGGCAAAAATCCCGGGGTCCCCAGCGTTGAAAAATTAATGGAAGCTGAGCCATGGGCACCTCAGGCCGGGGAGATCTTGCTCACTCTTTTATCCCGAACTCCCCCAGCCTCTCCCGGGCCGCCTCCCGGGCCTGCTGGTGCTCGGTCAGGAATTGCACCACCCGCTCCGAGACCATCTTCTTGCAGGTTCCGCACATCTGCCGCCCGGAGCGGCACTCCTCGTAGAGCTCGGCCAGCTCCCGGTCGTCGTCGGAGAGGTGGAAGACCAGGAACTCGTAGACCGAGCACTTCTCCGGCTCTCCGCCGTCCCTCTTCTGCTCGGCCAGGGACTGCTTGCCCCCGGTGATGGCCCGCATGATCTTCTTTCCGGCCTCCCTGGGGTCCTCGGTCAGGGCTATGTGGCTCTCCGGCCTGGAGGAGGACATCTTGCCTCCGGTCAGGCCCACCATGAAGCGGTGGTAGATGGAGGCCGGGGCCAGGAATCCAAGCTCCCCCTGCCCCACCTCCATGCGACGGATGACCTCGGCCACCTCCTCCCGGCCACCGGCGTCCAGGACGTCGATGTGCTCCTCGTACTCCTTGATATTCCGGTAGCCGGCCTTGCGCAGGCTGTCTGCCGCCGCCTTCATCAGCTCCGGACCGGCGGCCTTTCCCCGGATGCTGATGTACTCCTCCCGGTCCTCCACCAGGAACTTTCGCATTCGGTAGGCCAGATCCCTGGTGAGGCGGATGTGGGCGTCCTGGTCGGATCCCACGGGAATGACCACCGGCTTGGGCCCCCCGTACTCCTCTAGCTGGGGGTGGAGGATGTCCGCGCTCTGGGCCATGACGCTGGCCATGTGGCCGATGGAGGTCTCCCCGGAGAAGCCGTAGATGGCCGAGACCTCGGAGAAGTTGGCGGCCGAAGAGAGCTCGAAGGCCAGGTCTCTCATCTTGAAGTTCTCGGACTGGAAGTAGATGTGTCCGCTGGGCTGGAACCCGAGGGCGATTAAGCTCAGGATGTACTCGTTGATCCCCAGGTCCCGACAGCGCTGCCAGCTCACCTTGCGAACGGCGTGAGCCTCCATGTTGGCTATGGCCACGAAGGCGTCTGCACCCTTCTGCTGGTGCCAGATGATCTCGTTCATGACCATCATGTGGCCGAAGTGGACCCTGCCGCTGGGCATGAAGCCGCTCATCACTCCAAAAGGCCTCTTTTGGTTCATGGCGTCCACCACCGAGCGGTAGTTGCGGTGGCCGAAGATTATGTGCCGCCTCATGTAGCGATGGGGGTCTCTTATCTCGGGCATTATCTCCTCGAAGCTCGATATGCCAAACTCATCGAAGAGCTTCGAGTAGTCGTCGATCTGCACTGCGCCCCAGGGGTCCAGCTTCAATTCCATGGCTGTGGGCAATGAAGAAATGGTATATCTATCTTATCTACGGGCAGGCCGCCTGCGTCTGGCCATCGCCAGGACCTCGCCGGGAGGGGGGTCGGTGGCCCGCTCCCGGGGCGCCACGGGGCTGCCTGGCTGGCCGTCAGCGGCCACCCCTGGCATGGCCGTGGTCGCTGCCCCTGGCATCCGGCCCAAAGCCCGTTTGGCTGTGGTGGTGGGGTGCAGATGAAAAATATTTAAATCTACGATAATATACTATTATCAATGAGCCAGGAGTCCTTCAGGTGCACTCTGGTAAGCTGGGAGGAGGCCACCAGGCTATCCAGGGTGCTGGCCGCCAGGATCAGGTCATCCCGCTTTCGCCCCCACCTGGTGATAGCCATCGGCCGGGGCGGATTTGTCCCCGCCCGGGTGGTCTGCGACAGCCTGCTCCTCTCCAACCTCACCAGCATCAAGGTGGAGCACTGGGGAGTGGCGGCCAGGCAGATGCAGGAGGCCAGGGTGAAGTACCCCCTCCCGGTGGACGTTAGGGGCTTGAAGCTGCTCATTGTAGACGACGTCACCGACACCGGAGAGACCCTGAAGGCCACGATGGAGCATGTCGGCCTCCAGGGACCGCAGGAGGTTCGAACCGCAGTGCTGCAGCACAAGACCTGCAGCCAATTTGTCCCGGATTACTACGCTGAAGCGATAACCGAATGGAGGTGGATCATCTATCCCTGGGCGGCCCACGAGGACCTGGTGGGCTTCACGGAGAAGGTGCTGGCCGGGGAGGCCCTCGGCGTCCCGGAGATCCGGGCCGGGCTGGAAAGGCGCTACAGTCTGCAGGTCTCAGAGAAGACCCTGGCCGGGGTCCTGGCAGAGCTGATGGAGATGGGCCGGCTGGTGAAAGTAGACGGTTTATATTCCCTGGTCTCCGGCCCAGAGAAGCCCCCTATTTGATAAACATAAGTTCTAACAAAAACAAACTATTTATATGATAAAGTTTATTTGATAACTAAAAAATTAAGAACGGGATTTTGATGAAGAGTTTTTCCGTGAAGATGCTCGATGATGACGACCGGGAGTTCGTGGAGATTCTCAGAAAGCTTGGCACACCCAGAAACGTGGCCACCATGATCACCTATCTGGACAGCGTCTCCGAGGCCACGTCCAGAGAGATCGAGATTGGATCGGACCTGAGGCAGCCAGAGGTAAGCCTGGCCATGCGAACTCTGCGGGAGAACAACTGGGTGAAGGAAGAGGAGATCAGGAAAGAGGGCAAAGGCAGGCCCATGAAGGTTTACCGGCTCAACGTATCTCTGGCGGATATCATTCATCACTTTGAGGAGGAGAAAGTGGAGGAATCTGCCAGAACCATGAAGAACATAGAAAAACTAAAGGAGCTGAGCAGGGTCCTCAGCTCGGATTGACGGCTATCCCATCGATACGACCAGAAAGATCTGGATATCGCCGACGGTCACCCGGTCATCGCCAGGAACTGGCACGCCGTCGCTTAGCACGACCGCGGTCTCGGGATTGATCCCCAGACGTCCCAGAAGCTCATCGTAGGTCTCATCACCATCGACCATCGCGCACCGTTGGGTGACGGTACCCCCTTCAATGACCTTGGCCAGTAGCGTTTCCACTCTTAGCTCTCACCGCCCGTGCCCTTTGACTCCTTGAGGTCGTTAATCAACAGCTTAGTCTCGAGGCTCTCCAACTTCTTGTCGCCCTTCCTCTCGATGTCTCGCTTTTTGAACTTAGGCACAAGCTTCACCCAAGCCCAATATTCTTAACTAAAGATGTATTAAGTTTTACGTAAGCCAGGCTTCCATCCCAGGTAAGCCCACTGGTCGTAAATGGCTATGCGGCTGCTATTGTCGATGATCTCTCCAGTCCACCCTTCCTTGCAGAGAGTTTCCGCGATGAATTCGGCCTCCTTTCGGGTGTAGACCGTGTAAAAAACCATTGTCCGGGCCAGGGAGGAGGCCTTCAGGACTATCCGGCGCCACAGGTCACGGTTGACGTCGTCGATCAGGCCCATCATGAATCCCACCACCGCATCGAAGCTGCAGGCCGGGAGGAAGGCGTCCAGGAGCCTGGCATCCATGACGAAGGTCTGATCGGGGATCAGGGACCGGTTCTTGAGGCCCTGGCAGACCTCGCACCGGTCAACGTCCATGGCCCATGTAGAGTATCCAAGGTTCGTCAGGGCCCGGGTGCCCATGCCGCTCCCGCAGCCCACGTCGAGGACCTTGAAGCCCCGGGGGAGGACCTGGGGTATCAACTCCTGCAGCCGCTGGATTCTGTCCTCCACGTGCAGGGGATTGGAAGGCACCCGGCACTCATCGCAGAGCAGCCCCTCCATCAGAGAGAGGGAGTAGTATTCGGCTATGCCCCGGAAAAGGTCGTCCCCGGTCAACGAGACCGAACGGAGGACCTGAAAGGCCTCTGATTCTTGATTCCAGGCCAAAAAGCCTTCCAGTACCTTCCTCTGGGAGTAGATATCGGTCAGGATAAGCCAGAAATCGGCGGGAGACGAGAGGTGAAGGGCCACGGCCAGGGGCTTTTCTTCACCGAGCACGATGGCGCGATCCGGCTCCAACCCGGAGGTCATGAGTTCACCGGTCACCGGCAGATCGATGAGGTCCTCCAGGCACTCTTCTGCCAGGAAGACGTTCTCCTCTTCCCGCAGCCCAAGCAAGTCATGAAGAAGCACGACATGGAGGTTTTCCGGCACCGGTTATTAATCTTGTTCTTGGTATTGACATCTCGGCTTATATTGGAGGCAATCCCCTGGATCAGATAATTTGTTTAGCAGTGTCAAGCCACGGCAGATGCTGATGTATGAGCGAGGATGTGCTACGATCAATAGACAGAGGCTCGAGTAGATCAATCC
>JAAEEW010000116.1 GCA_013415595.1 Methanosarcinales archaeon
ACCAGAAGATGGACGTGGTCCTGAACATAGACGTTCCCGATGATGAGTTGGTGCGCCGGCTTAGCGGCAGAAGAATGTGCAAGTGCGGCCGCAGCTATCACATCAAGTTCAACCCGCCAAAGGTTGAAGGCAAGTGCGACCAGTGCGGCGGAGATCTCTACCACCGGGACGACGACAAGGAGGCAGCCATCCTGAACAGGCTCAAGGTCTACAAGCAGCAGACCCAGCCCCTCATCGACTACTACAACAAGGCCGGAATCATAGCAAACATAAACGGTGCGGCGGAGATCCCGGAGATTTTCAAGGAGATCTCCAAGGTTCTGGACAAGTTCTAGAGACCCCACACCCTTTTTTTCATTTTTGACATTTATCCGAGGTTATCATGATAATAGTATATTCTTTGGGCGGCTCCATCCTGGCTGGCCAGGATGCGGCCGGGCTGCAGAGCTATGCAGATGAGTTGAAGGACATCGCCAGGGAGCACCAGGTCTACGTGGTGGTGGGTGGGGGAAGGATAGCCCGGGATTACATAGGCCGGGCCAGGGCGCTGGGGTCCGACGAGAGCTTCTGCGACCTGCTCGGAATTGCGGCCACCAGGCTAAACGCCATGCTGCTGATGGCGGCGCTGGGCGGCAGGCAGCCGGAGGTCCCCGACAGCTACGCTATGGCCATGGAGCACGCGAGCCTGGTGGACGTAGTGGTGATGGGCGGGCTATATCCCGGACAGACCACCGACGCCGTGGCCGCCCTGCTGGCGGAGAGGGTTCACGCGGATAGAATGGTCATCGCCACATCGGTAGACGGCGTCTACACCGCCGATCCGGAGACGGACTCGTCCGCCAGGAAGATCGAAAGCATGTCCCCGGCGGAGCTGGTCAGAATGGCCATGGATACCGAGCTGAAGGCCGGGTCCAGGTCCCCCGTGGACCCCATTGCCGCCAAGATAATCGAACGAAGCGGCATTACCACAACGGTAGTCCACGGCCAGGACATCTCCAACCTGAGAAAGGGGTTTGAAGGGACCCACACCGGTACAAAGATCGTCCGTTAGACCGTATCCCGACTTCAGGCCGGTGTAAGGGTTTTCACCAGGTCTGCCGGTCCTATGAATCCCCAGGGACTGCCGGACTCGGTGACCACGATCTGGCTGACCCCGGTCTTGCCCAGCATCTTGATGGCCTCGTAGATGGGCTCGTCAGAGTCGATGGTCAAGAATCCCCTGGTCATTATCTCCTTGACCTGTATCCCCGTTCTGCCGTCGGCCAGCGCCCGGGCCAGATCGTTGAGGTTGATCATTCCCGGGGACCCGTCGTCCACCAGAGCCTCCTGGACACCGTTATGCAACAGCACCCGGGATGCCTCCTGCAGCGACGAGGTGGGGCTCATCCTGACCGCCCGGCGGGCTACCTTCTTCACCGGAATCCGGGGGACGGAGATCATTTCCTCAATGTGGAAGATCAGCCGGCTCATGGTGTCGTCTCTGCCGGTGACCGTTCCCTTGATGTAGAGCTTGTTCACCGGAGTGGGACCCACCTCGATCTCGTCTCCGATATCGAAGTCCCTGACGTTTCCGATTATGCGGACCACGCCGTCGCAGCGGTCCTGGCGGATGACCTTGTTGAATACTATCTCGTTGGCTGTAGCTCCCTCGACCCGAACTCCGTTGCGGACGACCGGTACCTCTACCACGTCCCCTCCGGTTTCCAGGTTCAGGGCCTCGTAGGCGGCGCCGGTAGCCCGGTAGCCTCCCTTGGGGCCGGGAACGCCTTCCACGAGGTTCAAAGCCTTCAATGATTGCATC
Source organism: Methanosarcinales archaeon (assembly GCA_013415595.1). Taxonomy (GTDB): domain Archaea; phylum Halobacteriota; class Methanosarcinia; order Methanotrichales; family Methanotrichaceae; genus JAAEEW01. The sequence continues at coordinate 1,802 of JAAEEW010000116.1, forward strand.
TGGTTTCTGATTGTTCCTGGATTGCGGTCGATCAGGTCGGCGATTTCCTCGCCCTTGACCGCTCGACCCTCTCTGCGATGAATGTTGATCAGCGCAGTCAATATGTCTCTCTGAACAGGTGTAAGTTCCATATCACCATCAGGCAATTGTCATCATTAATTTCCTATTTAGAGTTATTGTTCATTCCATAAAAGGTTAAATTAAAATTAAAAGGATTATCAATCATCGGCGCATAGGGCAGGTCCTGCTCCCCTTATGAGGAAAACGACGCATGCGGCGCCAGATCCTGGAAAGAGGCTCTTCATTGACCGACCCCCAGGACTCGGGCAGGCAGGCACAGGGATAGACCTCTCCCCCGGGGGTGATATGCAGCCAGCTGGACCCGGCAAAGCAGCCAAAGCGCCTCAGGGCGGAGGGCACGGAGAAGATGCGGGGGGCCGGGGCCCGGGAGACGTAGTCCTCCACAAAGCGGTGATCCTCCTCTGTCAGAAGCGGGGACCGGTCGTTGGCCCGGCGGCCGGTGGGCACCACCTCGAAGAGGGTCAGCTCGTGGGCCCCCACCTCCCGGGCCAGGCGGTGAAAGTCCTCCAGCTGGTGAACGTTGTCCCGGCGGAGGACCACGTACAGGTCCACCAGCAGGCCGGCGTCCAGGGCGTGGCCCACGGCCTGCATGGCGTCCTGGAAGACGCCGCTGCGTCCCCGCATGGCGTCGTGCTCCTCGGCGACCGGGCTGTCCAGGCTGACGTTTACCGCCTGCAGTCCCGCTTCTTTGAGCTGCAAGGCCAGGGAACGGGAAAAGCCGGCGCCGGAGGTGAAGAGGGTGGAGACGGCCCGCTGGTCCACAGAGCGGACCACCTGGGGAAGCTCCCGGTAGAGGGAGGGCTCCCCGCCGTCGAAGATCACCAGGGTGGTTCCCAGGTCCAGGGCCTGGCGGACGATGTCCGAGACCTTCTCCGGGGCCAGATGCAGCCGCCGGCCGCTGTCCGGGAGGGCGCAGTGGCGGCAGCGGTTGGGGCACTCCTCGGTGATGGAGATGGTGACCTGGTCCGGGGTGCGCCAGCCCATGGCTGCCAGGACCCGGCTCCTGACCAGCCGGTTGAAGGCCGTGCTGGGGACGGGGGGAAACCAGGTGGAGATGAAGAGCTCATCTCCTGCCCGGGCCGGTATCTGGCCGTCCACCATCTCCAGGGAGGCCCTGACCACCGGAGTCCGGGCCAGGACCCCCCGGCTCTTCACCCTGATCCGGCCGTCCTCCACGGAGGCGGTCACCTGCAGCAGGGGGCTGTGGTAGAGGGTGTAGCTGCGAGGGGTGGTCACCGGGGTTGGTATACCTCCTGCGGGTTGAAGATCTTCTCTCCTACCACCTCGCCCTCCAGGGTCCGGTAGAAGCAAGACCGGTAACCGGTGTGGCAGGCCCCGCCCTTCTGCTCCACCTTCAGCAGCAGGGCGTCCTGGTCGCAGTCCATGAGGATCTCTTTTACCAGTTGCACGTGGCCTGAGGACTCCCCCTTCAGCCACAGCTTCTGTCTGGAGCGGGACCAGTAGTGAGCCATGCCCGTCTCCCTGGTCTTGGCCAGAGCCTCCTGGTTCATGTAGGCCAGCATCAGGACCTCTCCCGTGGCCCAGTCCTGGGCGATGGCCGGGATCAGCTCGTCTTTCATGGGATCACGATAGCCCATATATCCTATAAAGCCTTAGCAGTATCCGGAATGAGGTGCGTCAACTGCAAGGGCAAGGGACTGTGCGGGCGGCCGGTCTGCCCGGTCCTGCGGCGGTTCGAGGAGATGGCCTGCCTCCCGCCCCTGGGAGAGCGCATCGCCGGCGACTCTCCCCCGGAGGTGTTCGTGGGCCGCCGGGGGTACCCCACCGTCCGCTCCGGCCCCTTGCTCCCGGTGGGCGATGGAGAGGGCCCGGGCATGGCCGGCACACAGAGCCTGGCGGGGCTGGACATCGGGGAGATCATCGCCCTTCGCTCTCGCATGGTCAGGTCGGAGACGGAGATCAGGGTCGACGATGCCAGGAATCCGGGACGTCTGCTCCAGACTGCCCAGCAGATCGCCATGTCCAGCCTCGCGGTGGGCACAGAGGTGTGCTTCGCCCGGCCGCCCCGGGGCAACCTTCGCTTCGACGGGGTGCTCTCCCCCTCGGGGCCCAGCGGCCTGCTGAAGGAGGTGGACATCACCTCCAACCCGGTCATCCCCCGCCGGGTTGACCAGGTGGTGGACGACCAGGGGATGAGGGCGGCCGAGGCCTCGGTGGAGCTGTACAGGGACGGGATCTCCGTGGACCACATCTCCCGCCTGCTCTCCCTGGGGCTCCTGGGCTCCAGGAGGAAGCTGGTCCCCACCCGGTGGTCCATCACCGCCTCGGACGACATGCTGGGAAAGGACCTGGCCGGGAGGCTGCCCGACCTGCCCCTGGTGACGGACTACCGCCTGTACAGCGGGGAGCTTCTGGGAAACCACTTCGAGATCCTGCTCATGCCCCGCACCTACCAGTTCGAGCTGATCGAGATGTGGCTTCCCCGCTCCGCCTGGTCCGAGGATGAGACCTGGATCGGCGCCGACGGCGAGGGGCCCCGGGGCAAGAAGGACTACAGCAGCCTGGCCGGAGGCTACTACGCCGCCCGGCTCCCGGTGCTGGAGGGGCTCATGCGCCTGGGACGCCAGGCCTCGGTGCTGGCCCTGCGGGAGATCACCGAGCAGTACTGGGCCCCCCTGGGGGTGTGGGTGGTGAGGGAGGCGGCCAGAAGGGCCATGGCTGCGGCGCCGGAGAGGTTTGACGGCCTGCAAGAGGCCCTGGCCCGGGCCGGGTCGAGGATCTGGACCCCCGCCGACCGGTGGAGGCCTCACTCGACGACGCTGAGGGCGCCTGCCCAGACGACGCTGGAGGATTTTCTGAAAACGGCTGGGTAGGGGAGGCGTGGGGCGGCAATGGCGTTATGCAGCGATTGGCAGGTCCGGTGGGGAGGATTTCTGCATAAGAAGGTGACTGTTGCGGCCGCAGGCGTTTTATGGCGCTCCACGAGCGTTACGCATTACTAATCTGCGAGAAAAGCAGACGGAACGAAACAGCGAAATTCAATAGCAGCGATCATTTTGTTGCTATCAACAAATTGATCACACATGGCAAAGGCGGACAGAGGGAGATCGAAGATTTCATGCTCACCCGCTACGCATGCTACTTGATCGCCCAAAAAATCCTTTACTCCACAAGATCGATCTATTGGATATTCTTGCCAAATATTTAAAAATCTCTGATATGTTTGGTAACACAAATAATTACCGCCCCAATATCTAACCACCCCATCTGCACCACCATACTTGCACCACCCTAGGATTCAACAGAACCTCTTGCGGAAATCCTTATATAGAAGTTCAAACCACATATATCTTACCAAAGTAATAAGCAGGTGAGAATCTATGTGGGGAAGAAGATATCCGTCTATATTCGACGCCTTCGAGAACATGTTCAGGGGATTTCCCTTCGAGAAGAAGGAGAGGTTTGAGGAGGACTGGTTCAAGGAGCCCTTCGAGGACCTTATCAAGAAATTTGACGAGACCATGCCCGAGGAGTTCGCCGAGCTGGTGCGGGAGGAGGAGACCCCCCAGGGCAAGGTGCGCAGGTATGGCCCCTTCGTCTACGGATTCAGCTACACCGCAGAGCCGGGAAAGGAGCCCGTCTTCCGGGAGTTTGGAAACATCAAGCCCTCCTACCGGGGAATCGAGGCCAGCTCAGGCCGTGAGCCCATGGTGGACGTGATGGAGGAGAAGGACGAGTTCAAGATCTTCGTGGAGCTTCCCGGGGTGGACAAGTCCAACATCAAGCTGGACGTGGCCGACGACAGCATCGAGATCAAGACCGACGACGAGAAGAAGTTCTACAAGATGGTCTACCTGGAGTCCACCATCGACCCGGACACCACCAAGGCGTCCTACAACAACGGCGTGCTGACCCTCACCGTGGAGAAGAAAGAGAAGAGAAAGGGCAAAGAGATCAAGATCGATTGAGGCGGAAGGCCGCTCAATTCGACTTGAGTCATCCTTTTTTAAAGAGAATAAGTTTTATTAATATTAATTTTTAAATTTTTTAATTTAAAATAGTGTTTTCGTTTTAAGGCGGGTGCGCCGACGGTTGCCAGAAACGCCGCTTGCCAGTTGATCCAGGAGCTTTCTCATCCCCGCCTTCATGTAAGCGTCAGCGAACTGCTGTAGGTCTGCTCCCTTCCGGGCCTGAACCGGTGCCCACAATTAAGACGCAAAGACCTGCCCTCCGGCTGGCCCTCACGCCAGTGCTGGCCCTACAGGACGGAGAATCATTGTCCACAGCTGGACTGAACAGGCGGCGCATTAAGTCGCCCATCAGCTTCGTCCTCCGCGTATCGACGATTTCGGATTACAGGTGACGACGAACCACCCGGACTTGCCCGCCGGAACCTTTTAAGAGCTTGTGGGCAATAAACCTAACGCAGAGAATTAGATCGGGAGGAAGACATGAACGAGATGATAGGCTTTGTTCTGGGCAACCGGCAAAGAGAGCGCATTATTCAGGTGCTGGCATCCAAGGGGCCCATGGCCGACGACAAGCTGGCAAAGATCAATCGCATTCCTGCCGCCGGAGTCAGGAAGGTCCTGCAGGAGCTGCAGGAGAAGGGTCTGCTGGCTGTAGAGGGAGACCTCTGGCAGCTCACCACCCTGGGGACTGAGGTGGAGAAGGAGATGAAGAGGCGGGCCTGAGGGCAGGCCGGAAGGGCAATCTGAACCACCCGAGAGATCCGACCATTTGGAGGCGATCTGAATCATGGAGGTAACGCAAGCCATACGAGACAGAAGGAGCGTCCGCAACTTCCAGAGCCGGGCAGTGGAGGAGGACAAGCTCAGAATGGTGCTGGAGGCCGGCCGGCTGGCCCCCTCGGCCCGGAACTTGCAGAACTGGAAGTTCATCGTGGTCCGGGACCAGGAGACCAGAAACAAGCTGGCTGAGGCGGCCAAGGGCCAGTCCTTCGTGGCCCAGGCCCCGGTGGTCATCGCCGCCTGCGGAACGAAGGCCGACTACGTGATGACCTGCGGCCAGGCGGCCTACTCCATCGACGTGGCCATAGCCGTGGACCACATGACCCTGCAGGCTGTGGAGCTGGGACTGGGCACCTGCTGGATCGGAGCCTTTTACGAGGACCAGGTCAAGGAGATACTGGGAGTGCCCACGGAGGTCAGGGTAGTGGCCCTGCTGCCCCTGGGCTATCCGGCGGAGAGCACGCCTCCCACCAGGAGAAAGACGCTGGAAGAGGTAACCTGTGAGGAGAGGTGGGCCTGAGGTGAGCCGGAGGCCGGTCTGATGATCCCGGGCTCCCTGCTCGCCGCTTTTGGCCCAGGGGGGGGCCGGGGCAGTCCCTGGTGGCTGCCTTGCCGGGGGGGGGCAGCATAGCTGGGTAGCGCTCTATAGCTGTGCAGCCATGCGGCCTGCCAGAAATCCCCTGGCCCAGCAGAGGAGCGGCGATCCAATCCTCTGGCCCCGCGGTTTGGCCCCGGCCTGTTATTCTGGCCGGCCCGGGACCCTTCAGCTCTTTGATCACTTGATCAGGAAGGCCAGCTTCTCCAGGCACCGCCAGCTCAGAATAAGCTTGGCCATGCCCGTAGCGTCCACGTAGTCCTCCTCGCCGGGCCAGGAGGGAGGGGCGGTTCCCAGGATCTGGCACAGCTTGCCCTCCAGGTCCTCGATCATGCTCCGGTGCAGCTTTCCGTCCACGGTCATGACCCCCACCCGCTTGCCGTAGTAGTCGTCCCTCTGAAACTCGATTCTGAACTCCTGCTCCGAGATGCGCATGATCTGGCTGAGGTCGATGGTCAGGTGGACCTCGTCCAGGGGCACGTCCAGCATCTGCTGAATCAGCCGCACCGAGTAGCCCTCCCGATCCTCCTCCATCAGAGCGGGGGGAAAGGCCGACTCCTGGATCTTGATCACCATCTCTGCGTAGACCTTCTGGATGTCCACGTACAGCTTGTAGTCCGGCTCCCGGGCCAGTATCTCGCGCATGACCTCCTGGGGATCGTAGCCCCGGTCCCGGACGTCCCGGCAGAGCTTCCAGCGGCGCTTCACCGAGCGGCTGGGGTCCACGAATACCTTGAAGTCGGTCAGACGGCGGAGGTCCGGGGTGAAGAAGGGATGCAACCCCTCCACGATGACCACCGGAGAGGGAGAGAAGGGGACGGTCCCGCTTATGGACCCGGTGCTGTGATCGTAGACCGGCTTGTCGATGGTCTCACCCCTCTTCAGGGCGGCCAGATGCAGAGCCAGCAGGTCGAAGCGGTTGGCCTCGGGACATAGAGGCGTCACCCCCAGCCTCCGTCGCTCCTCCCGGTCCAGCCGGTGATAGTCGTCCATAGAGAAGGAGCATACCATGTCCTCCCCCAGAATTCGCTTGATCCCGGAGGTGAAGGTGGTCTTTCCCGAGCCGCTGTCCCCGGCCACGGCTACAACGAACACCTTGCCTGAATCCAGGATTCGATCCAGCAGACGCAAATCAAAAATCTCCTGACTAACGGGCCTGCTTCTCCAGGACCAGGTCGGCGAAATCGCTGATGCTGTCCATGGTCTCCAACTCCCGGCGCTCTATGAGGGCCGTCTCCTCGATGCGCTCGACCTTGGTCTCCCCGTCCACGATTACTGCGGAATGGGTCATGGTCACCGAGGACAGGCTGCTCATCAGCCGGGCTTTCTTGACCATGGAGGAGGAGAACTTGCTGACTCCGGTCAGGACTACCATCTTCTCGTCCCTGGTTATGGCGTTGAAGGGAGCCTGGGATATGGGAAAGACCTGGGCCCCCAGATCGGCCAGGTGCCTGAGGATGAGATCATCGATCTGCTCCGGGCTCTCCTCCATGTTCAACGGGGCGAAGATGTCCACCGCCTGGATGAGCTCCTGGTCGAAGATCTCCTCCAGGCGCAATGCCACGTCGATGGAGGTGTCCATGGACTCGGTCTCGTACTTGCTGACCGTCCTGCGGGAGACACCCAGATCCGCGGCCAGCTCTCCCAGGGATATGCCTCGTTCCACCCTCATCCTGCGCAGAAACTCGCCGTCGATCCTGACGTAAAGGCCGCCGTGGGCGGCGTAGACCAGCGGGGGAACTCCCTGCATCAGGTAGTCCACCAGGGTGCGGAAACTGACCGTGGGCACTCCGTAACGGAAGTAGACGGCTCCCCTCTCCAGATGCTGGTCCCTGGTCTTCTCCCCCACCAGGAGGGGGCGGCCCAGCAGGTGCTTGGAGAGCCTGCGAATCTCTGTTGCCGTCCTCTCGTTCAAGCCGTCCACGTTGGAGAGGACCTTCAGCAATAGCAGTAAGTCGCCACGCCTGGAGATCAAATCGAAGCTTCTGGGCCGGATGTCACAACGAGAGGAGATGGTGAACCCTGCCTGCTTCAAAACCGATATCACGCTGTTGGTCAGAAGCTCCTTATCCATCATTATATATCTAACCTCCAGCCGCTATTTAAAGGTTGACCATGCTGACCATAGGCATTGACGATACCGATTCCGAGAAGGGACTGTGCACCACCTATCTCGCCGCCGTTCTGATGGATAGACTGGAGGGGTTGGGCCATCTGGTGGGCCTTCCCAGGCTGGTCAGGCTCAACCCCTGCGCCCGGTTCAAGACCCGGGGGAATGCCGCCATTGCCTTTTCCCTGGAGACGGAGCGAGAGGAGGAGGTGAGAGAGGTGGCCCTATCCACCCTCCTGGAGCTCTCGGACCTGTCCGGGGAGAACACCAACCCGGGAATGGTCATAGCCCGGGAGGTGAGTCCGGAGATGACCGAATTCTACAGGAGGGCGGTCACCGAGATCCTGGAGATCAGGGAGGCCCGGGAGCTCATCCAGGAGCTGGGTCTGTGGCATCGCGGATTCAAGAAGCAAAGAGGCCTGATCGGAGCCCTGGCGGCAGTGGGCGCAGACTTCCCCGACCACACCTACGAGCTGATCGCCTACCGAGAGCCAGGGCGCTGGGGCGTGCCCCGGCAGATCGACACCCCATCGGTGTGGGAGGCGGATGCAGAGACCTACCCCCACACCTGGGACACCGTGGACCACGCCAGCCGCCGCATCGTCTTCGCCCCCCACTCCCCCGACCCGGTGCTCTTCGGAATCCGGGGCGACGACCCGGAGGCCATATCCCGGGCCTTCAACCTCATAACCTCGGAGACCCCGGAGAGAATGGCCCTCTACCGGACCAACCAGGGAACCGACGCCCACATCCTGAACCCAGACGGAGAGGAGCTGAGGGAGAACCGGAGCTACCGGCTGAGGGGGACGGTGGCCGGGGCGCCCAGGGACATTGCCGGGGGCCATGTCTTCTTCTCCCTGGAGCGGGAAGGGCAGACACTGGAATGCGCCGCCTTTGAGCCCACCAAGGGATTTCGAAGGCTGGTGCGGGCCCTGGTCCCCGGGGACCGGGTGGAGGTCTACGGAGCGCTGCGGTCGGGCACGGTCAACCTGGAGAAGCTGGAGGTGCACGAGCTGGCAGCCAGCATGGTGGAGGAGGCCCCCATCTGCCCCGTCTGCGGCCGGAGGATGAAGTCCGCCGGTAAGGGCCAGGGGTACCGGTGCAGGAGATGCAGGACCCGGGAAGAGGCCCTGACCAGGCGTCCGGCGCCCCGGGATGTGGAGACGGGACTGTACGAGGTGCCGCCCTGCGCCCGCAGACACCTGTCCAG
>JAAEEW010000117.1 GCA_013415595.1 Methanosarcinales archaeon
CACTGACTGATTGTTCCAGACTTCGACAAACGTAAAACGCCTTTTCCATGCCAAAAGAGATATACCTCCCGCTACAGATTATTCTCTGCAAGAGCATAGTAGCCGCTGCACAGGCAATTTCGAGGCGTTAGATTTTGAAGATCCTGCTGATGGGCAACCCCAACGTCGGAAAGAGCGTCATATTCTCCCGCCTGACCGGGGCGGACATACTCTCCGCCAACTACCCGGGCAGCACCGTCCAGTTCACCGAGGGCTACATGAGCTTCCGGGGGGAGAAGGCCATCCTGGTGGACGCCCCGGGTGTCTACTCCCTGGAGCCCAGCTCCAAGGCGGAAGAGGTGGCCCGCCAGATCCTGGACCAGGGAGCGGACGTGGTGGTAAACGTGGTGGACTCCACCAACCTGGAGCGAAACCTCAACCTCACCCTGCAGCTCCTGGAGCGGGGACTGCCCATGGTCATGGCCCTGAACATCTGGGACGTGGCGGTCAAGAGGGGAATAGCCATCGACGTCCAGGCGCTCTCCAGGGAGCTGGGAGTCCCGGTGATCCCTACAGTGGCCGTATCCGGCCAGGGCATCAGAGACCTGGTGCGGGCCATGGAGGAGACCCAGCCCCCGGGGACCGTGGGATTCCAGTCCTCCGACCAGAGATGGGCCCGCATCGGCGAGATTGCAGAACGGGTGCAGAAGGTGGAGCACCGCCACTACTCCCTTCTTGAGCGGCTGGAGGAGCTGAGCATCCAGCCCCTCACCGGGGTTCCCCTGGCCCTGCTGGTACTGTTCATGTCCTTCAGCCTGGTGATCGACATCGGAGAGTTCCTGATCGCCCACGTGACCGACCCGGCCTTCTCCGTCTACTCCCGGGCCGTCACCGGCCTGGTGGAGGGCTACAGCACCGGACTGGCCCGAGACATCCTGGTTGGCCGGTCGCCGGAGCTGCTCAAGTCCTTCGGCATCCTCACCACCGGACTTTACATCCCCCTGGGAATCGTGCTCCCCTTCCTGCTTCCCTACTACCTGGTGCTGGGGTTCCTGGAGGACCTGGGCTACCTGCCCCGCATCTCCGTCCTCCTGGACGCCCTGATGCACCGGGTGGGCCTGCACGGGGCGGCCATCTTTCCCTGTGTGCTGGGCATGGGCTGCTCGGTTCCGGGAGTGATGGCCGTGAGCATCCTGGAGAGCCCCAAGCAGAGGTTCATCGCTGCCACCCTGCTCACCATGGCCATCCCCTGCGCCTCCCAGACGGCCATGGTCTTCGGCATCCTCGGACCCTACGGCCTGCGCTACATCGCCATCGTCTACCTGACCCTGGCCCTGGTCTTCATGGGCTCCGGCATCGTGATGCACCGCTTCATCCGGGAGGAGTCGCCGGAGATCTTCCTGGAGATCCCGCCCTACCGCATGCCGGATCTCAGATCCTCCCTGAAGAAGGCCTACATCCGGCTGCGGGCCTTCCTGTACGAGGCGGTGCCCTACATCGGAGTGGGCATGCTGATCATGAACCTGTTCGAGATCAGCGGGCTAATGGCCTGGACAGGTGAAGCCCTGCGACCTCTCGTCTCCGGGATCCTGGGGCTGCCCAGCGACGCCGCCGCTGCTTTAATGATCGGATTTCTGAGAAAGGACATGGGAATCGGCATGTTCGTGCCCATGAACATGACCCCGGAGCAGCTCACCATCGCCTCCGTGGTCCTGGCCCTGTACTTCCCTTGCGTGGCCACCTTCATGGTCATGCTGAAGGAACTGGGCTGGTCAGGGACCCTGGCCTCCGTCGGCCTGCGCCTGGTGGTGGCCCTGGTGGTGGGAAGCGCCCTGAACGTCCTGCTGGCATGGACCTTCTAGGCCTGGTGCCTTCTAGACCTGGAGGAGCTGCACGGCCGGGGGCTGAAGTTCCGAAACCAGGCCTTGCCGGCTGGGGTAGCGAACAGGAGCCCGGAATCTCCGGCCGTGGATTGCACCGCAGCTATCTGATCTTTTTCAATAGGCGGTTGATCTCATTCTTGTCGAACTTATCAGGATCGTAATCCTCTCCGGCCCAGTCCATGATCTCTTCGTGATCCGGATGCTCAGGGTCCCGGAAGGCCACCAGAAAATCCTCATAGCCAGGGATTCCACCACAGTCCTCAGGGGGAGCGGAGCGCTCGCCATCCAGACATACCGGCCGCTTCAATTCCTCATCGGGGACGAAGATCTTCTCCACCAGTATTTCGTGATACCAGCTATCGCCAAAATCGTATTCGTATATGAACCTGTTATTTTCGTCAGGAGCGACCTTGCTTAGCCTGGCTCGCTTCTCACTCTTGACATCGCTATCCCAGGGATCTTCATGGGACGGGTCGGAGTAATGCTCGCGCCCCACCATGAACTGATGCAGATGATAATCTCCCCATCCCATGGCCTCCTGAATAATTTTGTGCAGCTTGAACAGGGTTACATCCCCGCGAACCTGGATTCTGCGCCAGATGGGCGGCTCGATGCCATCGATGGTCACCTTGAGCTGATAAACGGGCACTGAGGCCTCTTCCTTTTTGGCAGCCATTTTTCCTCCTCCACCAAAAACTCTTCATCGATCTCTCAAATCCCGGTTGCCTTTCCCCGAGATTCAGTTTGAAGGGGATACGTCATCTGGGAGATGCACCGAAGGATTGTGCCAGATCGAGATCCTCGATTGATCAGCTGGCGCTGTATCGAACGATACTCCTCTGCAGCCCCAGCCTGGGGCGGGAGATCCCAAATTAGCCCTTCCCCGCCCGGGTGAAGCAGCTCCCAGGTGAAGCAGCCAGCCTGAACAACTGGCAGGAGTCGTCTCTCTTTGATTAAAGACTTTGCCAGGGGAGATCAGAAGTTCGTCTCAGACGCGGTTGAAGTGGACAGGCGGGGCTGGCATGTTGCAGCCTGGCTGACGATCAAATTCGGGACGCTACGTAGGACGACGTCACCACCCGCTCATCGCAGCCTGTCCAGGGGGATTTTGCCGTTATGAACCGCCGTGGCCACCAGGGCTCCGGAAAGGCCGATCTCCTCCAGGCCCTCCAGGTCCTCCGGACCCTTCACCCCGCCGCCCAGGATCAGAGGATGTCTGCAGAGGGAGGCTGCCTCCTGCAAAAAGTGGCGGTCGATCCCCTGTGAGGTCCCCACCCGGTCCAGCTCCAGCAGGATCACTCCGGCCAGGGGGAGATCGTTCAGCCTGGCCAGAAGCTCCAGGGGCGGCAGGGACCGCTCCCCCGGGGGCGTGAGCACCCGCCTCTCCTTCATGTCGATGCTCACCACCAGGTCCCGGGCAGCGGCCGCCAGGGATATCAGCTCCAGGGAGGCGGTCTCCGTCCCCAGCACCGGCAGAGCCCCGGAGGGGACGGCCTCCAGGTCGGCCAGGTCCCGCACTCCGATATCGGCCATGGTGGCTGCCCGACGGGAGATCTGCCCCACCAGGGCCAGGTTGTCTCCCTGGCCGGTGATGCGGTTCAGATCGGCCAGGTAGACCTCCCGGGGGCGGACCTCATCCAGGAGGGCCAGGGGGGCGGAGGTGCTGACCACCTGGCTAACTCTATGCACCGGGCCGTAACGGCTGCGCTCGCCCCGCACCGCATGCACTACCTCACCATTAAATAGATCGAGGACAAAGACGCATCGCACGTTCATTACATCGTGGATTTGGTGAATATGAGGTTGTTGGTAAGTCCGATGAACATCGAAGAGGCTGGCCTGGCTCTGGCTGGAGGAGCAGACATACTGGACGTCAAAAACCCGAAAGAGGGGTCGCTGGGGGCCAACTTCCCCTGGGCCATTCGGGCGGTGGCCGAGCTGGCCGGCGGCCGGGTTCCGGTCAGCGCCACCATCGGCGATCTTCAGTACAAGCCGGGAACGGCCAGCCTGGCCGCCCTGGGGGCAGCCTATGCCGGTGCGGACTACATCAAGGCCGGGCTGCTGGGAATAAAGACCGGGGAAGAGGCCAGGGACATGCTCCAGAACATAGTCCGGTCGGTCAAGGACTTCGACTCGAAGAAGAAGGTGGTGGCCGCCGCCTACAGCGATCATCTCCGGGTGGGGTCCATCTCCCCCATGCTGCTTCCCCAGGTGGCCCGGGACTGCGGGGCAGACGTAGTGATGGTGGACACGGCGGTCAAGGACGGCCGGAGCACCTTTGAGTTCATGAACCAGCAGGATCTGGAGGAGTTCGTGAAGGCCGGTCAGGACCTGGGGCTGGAGGTGGCCCTGGCCGGGACCATCAAGTTCGCCGACCTGGAGATGATAAGCCAGATCGATCCGGACATCATCGGCGTGCGGGGCGTGGTTTGCGGCGGTGACCGCAACACCAGCATCCGGAGAGAGCTGGTCATGCAGCTAAAAGAGGCCATCTCCTGATTGGCCAGGCTAAAACCGCAAGGCGGAATCTGGAGGCCTTCCATACGAAAACGGATGGAGGAAGAAGCCCCACTGAGAGGTGGGGCCTGAACTCCACTCTGGCTCGGCCTCTTTGCCGGGATTTCTGATCCCTTTTTTCCAAAATTTTTCAAAATCATGGTCCAGGCCCAATCTCCGGACCACGATCTCTGCGGAGGCCTGGGCCTCCTGATCAGAGGCTGATCTGATCAGAGGCTGATGGTCCTGGCCTTGATCACTCCCGGGACCTTCTTGACCTTGCTCAGGGTCTCGTCCGGGACTGCCTGGTCGACGTTCAGCACCATCAACTGGGGCATACCGGCCGAGCTGCGGCCTACGTGCATGCCACCGATGTTGATCCTGTCCTCGCCCAGAACCATGCACACCGGCCCGATGATGTTGGGCTTGTCCTCGTGTACCGCCATCAGCAGGTTGCCCTCTGTGGGCACGTAGACCCGGTAGTCGTTGATCTGGACTATGCGGCGCTCCTTGTTGGCGTAGACCGACCCGTGGACGGAGAGAATGTGGCTCCCGGCCTTCAGCTTGATGGTGATCAGGTTGCTGTATCCGTTTGCCGCCTCAGCCCTGGCCTCCATCAGCTTGACTCCCCTCTCCTTGAGCAGGGCCGGGGCGTTGACGAAGTTGGCCATGTTCCCTGCGGCCTCCAGCAGGCCCTTGATGGCGGAGATGGTAACCGGCCGGGTGTCCTTCTCCCCGATGCTGCCGCCGTAGATTATCTCCAGCTCGTCAACCCTCTGCTCGCTGAGCTGCCCCAGCAGCCGGCCCATGGTCTCAGCCAGCTTCATGTAGGGCTCCATGACCGCCAGGGTCTCCGGGGAGATGGCCGGCATGTTGATGGCGTTGGTGGGCAGGTCGCCCCGGCCCAGGGCCAGGATCTGCTCGGCTACGGCAATGGCCACGTTGATCTGGGCTTCAGCAGTGGAAGCTCCCAGGTGGGGGGTGGTGATGATGCGCTCCTGCTCCAGAAGCGGATGGCCAGTGGGGGGTTCCTTGGTGTAGACGTCTATGGCCGCGCCGCCGATGCGGTTCTCGGCCACCGCTTTGGCCAGGGCGGCCTCATTGATGATCCCGCCCCGGGCGCAGTTGATTATGCGCACGGTGGGCTTCATGACGGCCAGCTGAGGCTCGTCGATCAGGTCTCGGGTCTCCTTGGTCAGGGGTGTGTGCACGGTTATGAAGTCGCTCTCCCTGAAGATCTCGTCCAGGGTGGTGAGCTTGAGGCCCAGCTCGGCGGCCTTGGCCTCGGTGATGAAGGGGTCGTAGGCCAGGATCTTCATGTCGAAGGACTTCATCCTCTTGGCCACTTCGGCGCCGATCCTGCCCAGGCCCACGATTCCCAGGGTCTTGTTGTAGACCTCGACCCCGGTGTACTTCTTGCGGTTCCATTCGCCCCGCCTGACAGAGGCGTTGGCCTGGGGGATGTTCCGGGCCATGGACAGCATCATGGCGATGGTGTGCTCCGCGGCAGAGATGGTGTTGCCGCCCGGGGTGTTGACCACGATTACCCCTTTCCTGGTGGCCGCCTCCACGTCCACGTTGTCAATGCCCACGCCCGCTCGCCCGACGATCCTGAGCCTGTCGCCGGCGTTGATGACATCGGCCGTAACCCTGGTACCGCTTCGTATGACCAGTGCGTCGTACTCCTTGATCCGCTCCACCAGCTCTTCTGGCGAGAGGTTGGTCATCACGTCGACCTCTGCCCCGGCCTCCAGCCTCTTGACGCCCTCCTCGGCCAGGGGATCGCTAACTAAAACTCTCACGACATCTTCCTCCACTGGCGGACAGAGATGTACAAGCATTTTATTCTTTCGACATAGAACGCAAATGGTCAAGCCCGGAGATTTCCTGGGAAGCTGGCGGACCAGGCGGAGCCGGTGAAGCCGATGAAGCCTGTGAAGCCGGGAGAGCCGGTGGAACCGGGGGAAAGTGCGGGTGCGGGAGGGGATGCCACGCCTTTTCAGGGACGGTCCCGGGGACCGGTTGGATCCGAGACCGGGCCGGATGCCTGTCGGAAGCCTGTGGGAATGACTGGCCGGAATTGCATAAAGATCGGCCCGTCCAAATCCCGGGCGAAAGGCTAAACGGGGATTAATCAGAAGAGGATATCTTCATGAGCCGTTCCGGGGAGGAGATGGAGGGCCAGGAGAACGATCAGGCGGAGGGAGAAAATGGCGGTCAGAGGCCAGGGAAGAACATCGTCCTGCTGGGGCTGGTCAGCCTTCTAAACGACATCAGCAGCGAGATCATCCAGCCCATCCTGCCTCTGTTCATAACCTCCCTGGGAGGGGGAAGCCTGGCCGTGGGGCTGATCGGAGGATTTAGCGACGGGCTGCCCAGCATCCTGAAGGTCTTCTCCGGCTACTGGTCGGACCGCCTGGGCCAGCGAAAGCCCCTGGTGGTCATGGGCTATGGAGTCTCCGCCTTCTCCAAGCTCTTCCTGCCCTTCGCCACCCTCTGGCAGCATGTCTTCCTGCTGAAGACACTGGAGCGCTGCGGCAAGGGCATACGCTCCGCTCCCCGGGACGCCATGATCTCCGAGTCGGCAGAGAAAGAGGTCCGGGGCCGGGGGTTCGGGCTGCACCGCAGCATGGACACCTTCGGCGCGGTGGCCGGATCGCTCCTGGCCTACCTGCTGTGGCAGGGGGGCCTCTCCTTCCAGGCCATCTTCCTCATCGCCGGGGTCTTCGCCGTGGTGGCCCTGGCCCCCTTTGTCCTGGTCAGGGAGAGCTTCAAAAGCCCCCAGGCCAGGATGGGCCTCGCCCTCTCCGGTCTCTCCCCGGAGCTGCGAAAGTTCATCTCCGTGGCCTGCCTCTTCGCCGCCGGCAACTTCAGCTACATGTTCTTCATCCTCCGGGCCCAGGAGTTCTTTTCCGGAGCCATGAAGATCGGCGCGCCGCTGCTGCTCTACGTGCTCTTCAACCTGGTCTACGCCCTCCTGGCCTTTCCGGTGGGGGCCTGGTCGGACCGCCTGGGCAGGAAGAAGGTGCTCACCCTGGGCTACGCCCTCTATGCCCTGGTGGCCCTGGGCTTCGCCGCCGCAACCTCCTGGGCCTGGATGGTCCTGCTCTTCATGCTCTACGGGCTGGTCTATGCCCTGGTGGACGGCTCCGAGCGGGCCTTCGTCTCCGACCTTAGCTGTGCCTCTGTCAGGTGCACATCCCTAGGCATCTACTACGGGGCGGTGGGCTTCGCCGCCATCTTCTCCGGGCTGGCGGCCGGGGCCCTGTGGGCCAGATTCAGTCCCGGCGCGGCATTTCTGTTTGGATCGGCCCTGGCCGCCCTGGCCGCGGCCGCTCTCTGGCGGATGAAGCCGGTGCAGGAGATAATGTGAGGCCGGATCTGGGAGTTGGGTCGATAGGAAGAGGGCATGGAACTCCAGACAGGGGAGACTGGGACTGGGCTTGCAGTTGTCTACAAAACTTTATTCGCCTGGAAAATTCTGACCTCATGGGACCCTGTGACTATCCCCCTCCAGGACGCATGAGTCTCGCACCCAGATTGCCGCCGCCGAAAGCCTGTGGTCCATCAACATGACCGAGAATTCGCCTACCGAGAGAGAAGCCTGGGAAGACATCTACCGGGAGCTGGACGAGCTTTGCCGCCATCACCAGGACGGACTCGCCGATTTCACCCGCTGCCGGGAATTCGGCCACCGTCTGGCCCTCCTCCTGGACCGCCTGGAGAGCCAGGGCTTCACCCAGCTTGCCGACCGGGTGATGGACCTCATGGCCGGCTGCAGCCCTAAGGTGGCCTCTCACTGCGAAAACGCTCTGAGCACCAGGGCCCGGCTGGAGAACCTGCGGGACCGGGCCCTGGAGAAGCTGAGAGAGCTGAAGGAGCAGGACGGCAGCACCTAATGAGACTCCCTGGCTGGCAGCCTCGTGACCGGGATTGACGGCCGGCAGGGATGAAGGTGCAGGGCGGCCGGGATGATCAGGAATCTGGATAATCGGGATTCGGC
>JAAEEW010000118.1 GCA_013415595.1 Methanosarcinales archaeon
CAGCCAGTCTCCGGCGTCTCCCTGGATGCGAATCTCCCCGCCGCGCATGTTGTTGCCGGTGTGCATTCCTGCGCTGCCCCGGATCTCCACCAATCCGGCGGTCATCTTCTCCCCTATCCTCTTGACCGGGGTGAAGTCGCCGTCCAGGACCAGGGTGGTCTCCTCCGGGCTTGCCGGCCCGGAATCGGCGCTGATCTCGAAGAGGTCTGCCATTCTCAGGCGGCGGTTGCCGTGCCAGGCCTCCAGATCCTCCATCTCCTTCAGGGACAGCCCGGCCAGGATGTCGGGAGTGATCCTCTCCGCCTCTACGGGCACCCCGTCCATCAGGGCGGGCCTTATAGTTATGGTTCTCATTGGGCCACCTCCACCCGGGCCCTGGTGCCAGCCCTGACCACCTGGGGGCGGGACAGGTACTCGTCCTGGACCATGTAGTTGCCCAGGCGAACGCTGTAGTACTTCTCGAACTTGTCCTTCAGATCGGCCATCATGCGCTCCGTGTCTGCCTGGGGCACCTCGGCGTCCACCCAGTAGGTTCGACCCTGGGGAGCGGCCACGATCTGGCCATCTCTGGCCACCAGCACTCCGCCCTTGATGGTGTACCTGGCGGTGGTGAAGGCCTTCTTGACCAGGGCGTGATCCACGCTGGGGTCCACCTCGTCCGGCCGGATGTCGTAGACGGCCACATCGGCGTCCGCCCCGGGGCCCAGGTGTCCCTTGTCCTCCAGCCCCAGGATGCGAGCCGAGGCCGACCGGGTCATTATGGCAATCTCGCTCCAGTCCATCTCCCTCTCGATGGAGGGGAGCGCGGTCCTCTTGGTCACCAGCTCGTGGACCCTGGAGATCTCCTCTGCCCTCTTGGCCTGGCTCATGAGCAGGGCTATCACTTCCGGATAGTTGACGAACGGGCTTCCGTTGGGATTGTCCGTGGTCAGCAGCACCTTCCAGGGGTCCTTGGTGAGCAGGGCCAGCTCCAGGCCGATGGCCCACTGGATGGCGTTGACCGGCATCATGCGGGCGTAGAATATGGGGACCACGCCGCTTGACTCCTCCAGCTCGATGTCGCAGTTGGACCACTTCTGGTGCAGCAGCCGGGCGTTGGCGTACTCCAGGGGGGCGTCGGCGGTCATGGTGGTGGCGCTGCCGAAGAGTATCTGGCCCAGGTCCATGGTGGCGTGGTTGTTCTTATTCATGTAGTCGGCAATCTCCGGGGCTTTGGAGTCGAAGTCCCGCCATCCGGTGCCACCGTAGGCGCTGAACTGCATGTGGGCGATGTGCACCACCTGTCTCATCCGGCTGGCCTTGATGTCCTTGAGCAGGTCCAGGGTCTCCAGGGCGGTGGTGTAGTTGCCGGGCTTGCCCAGGTTGTTGAAATGCAGGTGAATGGAGTGGGGAAGGCGCAGCATCTCGTTGGCCCGGGCCAGCCCCTTAATGATCTCCGCCGGGGTGACGTCGAAGTTGGGCACCGGGTCATGGAGGCCCTTCACGTTGGCCCCGAATCCCCAGGCCTCACCGCCACCGGGATTGACTATCTTGACCCCGTAGCCCCGGGACGACTTGAGCCCCCAGGCCACGTAGGCCGCCAGCTTGGCCAGGTCGTTCTCCTTCACACACTCCATGACCGTCCAGTTGCTGCCAAAGAGGGTCAGAGCTCCCTTGTCCAGGATGGGGATCTCCTCCAGCTCCTCATGGGTGTGCCTGGACTCGATGATGGGGGTGGCAGCCTCGAAGGCCGTGGTGTAGCCCATCCTGGCGTAGCGGTAGCCGATGGCGTAGCAGTTGGGCACGGTGTATCCGGTGCAGGGCCTGCACACTCCGGTCCGGGGCTCAACTCCCATCCGGGAGTCGTCAGGCCTCATGATCCGGCCGGAGTTGATCTTGGGCCCGGCGATGTGGGAGTGGGCGTCCACACCCCCGGGCATCACCATCAGCCCGCGGGCATCTATCACGTCCTTTTCTCCGGTCTCCTCCACGATCCTTCCGCCCTCCAGGCAGAGGTCCATCTCCTCCCCATAGATTCCGTTCGCCGGATCGTAGACCACGCCGCCCTTAATTATCATCCTTAAGCCTCCTCAAGCTATCTAAAATTCCCTGCAGTATCTCTTTGTCGCTGTGGAAGCTGGTCTCCACCAGCTTTCTCATGCGCAGAGCCATCCCGTCCATGCGGTAGGCCGTCCCGTCCACCTCCACCCCGGCGATGGCGCTGGGGATTACCACCTCGGCCAGCAGGGTGGTGGGGTTCTCGAAGGGATCTATCTGAATGACCGGAATTTTGGCCAGCCACTCCACGGCCGCCCGGGGCATGTTGGCCGCCGGGTCGGCAGCGATGATCAGCGCGGCGTCGGCCTCTTTGCGGCCCAGGAGGTCGGCGGCCGAGGTCTCTCCGGGATTGAAGTAGGGGGCGCCCCGGGAGAAGTCCACGGACATGGGGAATCCTGACTCCCAGGCCAGCACCTGTCCGATTCCGGCAACATTGTAATGGCCCCGCATGGTCATGACCACGAACTTGGTGAAGGCGTTGAGCTCGGCCACCAGGGAGAGGGCGTTGTCCACGTTCTTGTATCTCCCCCGGCTGTGGGTCAGCCCCAGGCCGAAGAACAGGGCGCCGAATCTGGCGTTCTTAAGGGTCTGTGCCACCTTGACCAGATCGGCTTTCTGTATGCCGCATATCTCATCGGCCAGCAGGTCGTCCTTGCCGGCCACCAGCATGCGAAGGGCGCAGATGATCTCGTAATCGGTTCCCGGCTGGATCTGCAGGAACTGGTCAGCGTTCCTGGCCGTCCTGGTCCTGCGGACGTCCACCACGATTACCTTCTTGCAGCTCCGTCCCTCGGCGGTGAATTTTCCGCAGGCGTTGGATGAGTACCTCAGGGCGTGGCGGGGGTGGGCTTCTGAAGGGTTGCAGCCCCAAAAGACGATCACGTCCGCCCGGTTCTTCACCTGTCCCAGGGTGGCCCCGGCCAGGCCCTTCTCCTCGATTCCCAGGATGGAGGGGCCGTGGCAGACGGTGGCCGTGGAGTCCACCACCCCGCCCACCTCTTCGCCGAGCAGGATGCCCTTCTGGTGGGCTTCGTTCACCGTAGAGGCCCAGCCGTAGAGAAGGGGCCTCCTGGCGGCCGCCAGTATCTCCGCAGCCCGGTCGTAGGCCTCCTGATAGCTGACCTCCACCAACTCGCCTTTTTGGCGAATCATCGGCGCGGCAATCCGGTCGTGCCCCATGATCTTGGAAGCCCCCAGCCTGCAGGCTCCCCTGACCTTGGCCACCTTGCCCTCCTCCACCTCCACCCGGAGGTCGTCGCACAGGCAGCCGCAAAAGGAACAGATCACATCCTCGATCATCACACCGACCTCCCCAGGCCGGCAAAGAGTTCGCGAACCTCGAGCACCCTCTCCCCGGTGGGAGCCACCTCCACCTGCAGGCCCTTGAACTGGGGCATGCCGCACCCCCCGGTGTCCGGCCCCACCAGGGCGTTGGCCCAGGGGCCCATGGGAATGAACACCAGCCCGGAGGGGAGTCCGTCGTCTTTACGCGCTTTTAGCACGGTATGGCCAAAGTCGCTGGTAACCACCACGTTCCCATCATCCGGCAACTCCAGAGTCCTGAAGTCCTCCTCGGAGATGGAACAGAATGCGACCTCTTTGGGGAAGACAGGCGACATCTTCGCCTCGCAGCAAGCACCCTGCCCCAGAGTTCGTCCAGAGATCATGATCGCCTTCACCGAAATCACCAATAATTTGCTTGACCCAGGCTTTTCTCATCCCACCGCTAAAAAGTGAGCGGTCTGTGGAGATCCCTCGTCAGTGACCAGGAATGGAGGGGGTGACCTGCCTGTCCTCTCCTCTCTCCTCCGCCCGGTATCCGTCAGTTTAATATATAGCATCATGAGTGCTAAATAGTCCACCTGTTGGAGATGGTTATTTTGACTGGTAGAGCTTGGAAGTTTGGAAACGATATTGATACCGATGCTGTAATTCCCGGGCGCTACCTGGTGATGAATGATCCGGCACAGCTAGCCGGGCACATATTTGAGGGCGTGCGCCCCGAGTTTGCCGGCCAGGTCATGCCGGGAGATATCGTGGTGGCAGGCACCAATTTCGGCTGCGGCTCATCCAGAGAGCACGCTCCGCTGGCCATAACCGGCGCCGGGGTAGAGGCGGTAATCGCCCGTTCCTTCGCGCGAATCTTCTTTCGAAACGCCATAAACATCGGGCTTCCTCTGCTGGTGTGCTCCGATGTAGACCGAATCGAC
Organism: Methanosarcinales archaeon; assembly: GCA_013415595.1. Lineage (GTDB taxonomy): Archaea > Halobacteriota > Methanosarcinia > Methanotrichales > Methanotrichaceae > JAAEEW01. The sequence goes on from JAAEEW010000118.1 coordinate 4,248, forward strand.
GACGGCGACCGGCTGAAGCTGGACCTGGGCCAGGGAGTCATCCACAACCTCTCCAAGGACGAGACTTATCGAACGACGCCTCTCCCCGACTTTCTCAGGGAGATCGTGGAGGCAGGCGGCCTGGTGGCGTACACCAAGAGGCAGGTGGGAAGGGCATGAAATATAAGGTACCGGTTATTCCTGGCGACGGCATCGGCCCCGAGATAATAGCAGAAGGCGAGAAGGTCCTGGAGGCAGCGGCCGAAAAGCACGGTTTTGGCATAGAGTGGACTGAGTATCTCCTGGGCGCAGAGCACTATCTGAAGACCGGAGAGCTGGTGAGCGAGGAGACTTTGAAGGAGCTCTCTGCCTACCAGGCGATCTATCTGGGGGCCATCGGCGATCCCCGGGTCAAGCCAGGAATTCTGGAGAAGGGCGTCCTCTTGGCCATGAGGTTCTACTTCGACCAGTACATCAACCTGAGGCCGGTCAAGCTCCTGGAGGGCGTGTGGACCCCTCTGAAGGATAAGGGCCCTGCCGAGATCGATTTCGTGGTGGTCAGGGAGAACACCGAGGACCTATACATGGGACTTGGCGGACGGGCCTCCTCCGGCCACAGCCGCAAGGAGTTCGAGGTAGTTCGTGCCCTTTACAAGGTCAAGTTCGGCCTGGACGTTGATTCGGACAGCGACGAGATCGGCTACCAGCTGGGGATGGTCTCCCGGGAGGGCACGGAGAGGGTAATAAAATACGCCTTCGACCTGGCCATGGCCCGGGATAAGCACCTGTCCAGCGTGGACAAGGCCAACGTCCTGAGCGACATTTATGGATTCTGGCGGGAGATCTTTGAGGAGGTATCCTCGAATTACCCGCAGGTAAAGACGGACTTCAACTTCGTGGACGCCATAACCATGTGGTTCGTCAAGAACCCGGAGTGGTTCGACGTGGTCGTGGCGCCCAACATGTTTGGAGACATAATCACCGACCTGGGAGCCATGATCCAGGGGGGCCTGGGCCTGGCGCCGGGGGCCAATCTCAATCCCCAGGGCACCAGCATGTTCGAGCCCATCCACGGGTCTGCGCCCAAGTATAAGGGCATGAACAAGATCAACCCCATTGCCACCATCTGGTCCGGAGCCCTGTTGCTGGAGCATCTCGGCCAGAGGGACGCGGCCAGGGATGTGGTGCTGGCCATAGAGCAGAACCTCCGGGAAGGCAAGGTCAGGACTTACGACCTGGGCGGGAGCTCGACTACCTCCGAGGTAGGGGATGACATTGCCAGGTTGGTGCGGAGCCTTTGAGCCAAATAGGGAAAAAGTTTTATGCTGGATGGAAATATCCACTGTATAGTGCAGCTCAATAGGCTTAGGGTATGGGCTTGTACGCTCATGGGGGCTCGTAGCTCAGTTAGGCAGAGCGCCTGGCTTTTAAATTTTTGCGTGAAGATACCAGGTGGCCGAGGGTTCAAATCCCCCCGAGCCCGTTTGTAGCTACTTCTCAAGAGGCGGTCGCATGAAAAAGTTTGCTGTGCAGGATCACGAACTGGTACCATCCCACGTCATCCTCTCGCCAGAGGAGGTCGATGTGGTGCTGAAGGAATATGGTGTGGAAGCGCGCCAGTTGCCCAAGATTCACATCAACGATCCTGTCGCGAAGGAAATCGAGGCCAAAGTCGGCGATGTCATTAAAATTATCCGGCTGAGCCCGACGGCGAAAAAGTCAGTATTTTACAGGCTTGTTATCGATTGAAGAGGGTGGTCTGAGGTTTGCTGGATAGAAACGTTCTTTATAAAGGCTATTTTACAAAAGAAAAGCTAGTGCATCATCATATCAACTCATTCAACGACTTCATTGACCGGGGTTTGCAAAAAGTAATCGACGAAGTCGGCATGATCGAGACCAACATTGAAAACACTTACGTCCGGCTGGGCAAGATCCGGGTGGAGAGGCCCATGGTCATGGAGGCCGACGGCTCAATAGAGCGTCTGTACCCCAACGACGCTCGTCTTAGAAACCTCTCTTACGCCTCTCCCATCCGGCTGGAGATGACCATAGTGGAGGGAGAGAAGGAGAAAGAGCCGGTGGAGGCCATGATCGGGATGCTGCCCATCATGGTGATGTCCAACATCTGCAACCTGTCCGGCCTGTCAGAGGACGAGATGATCGCCTACGGCGAGGACCCCATGGACCCGGGAGGCTACTTCGTGGTCAACGGCTCGGAGAGGGTGATCATGACTCTGGAGGACCTGGCTCCCAACAAGATCCTGGTGGAGTACAACCAGAGGTACGACGACTACATCGAGGTGGCCAAGGTATTCAGCCAGAGGCAGGGCTATCGTTCTCTGGTGATCGTGGAGCGGGGCAAGAAGTCCATCCTGGAGGTGTCGTTTCCCTCGGTGGCCGGCAGGCTCAACTTCGTGACCCTGGTCCGGGCCCTGGGGCTGGAGACGGATATGGACATCGTCAAGGCCGTCTCCGACAACCCGGAGATCATCAAGTTCATGCTGGAGAACCTGGAGGAGGCCGAGGTCTCCTCCATGGACGAGGCACTGGAGAAGATCGGCGCCCGGGTGGCCGCCGGCCAGGCCAAGGAGTACCAGAAGAAGAGGGCGGCCTACGTGCTGGACCGCTACCTATTGCCCCACATCGGTGTGGACGAGGACGACAGGTATCCGAAAGCCCTCTTCCTGGCCCGCATGGCCGAGGCCTGCTTCGAGCTGGCCCAGGGGCGGAGGGGCGAGGACGACAAGGACCACTACTCCAACAAGAGGCTCAAGCTATCCGGCGACCTGATGGAGGACCTGTTCCGGGTGGCCTTCAACCGTCTGACCAGGGACATAAAGTACCAGCTGGAGCGGGCCTCCATGAGGAACCGCGACCTCAACGTGGTGACCACGGTGAGGGCCGACGTCCTGACCGAGAGGATGATCCATCCCCTGGCCACCGGAAACTGGGTGGGCGGGAGGACGGGCGTCTCCCAGTTGCTGGACCGGACCGACTACATGGCCGCGCTCAGCCATCTGCGCAGGGTGATATCACCCCTTTCCCGGTCCCAGCCCCACTTCGAGGCCAGGGATCTGCACGCTACCCAGTGGGGCAGGATATGCCCCAGCGAGACCCCGGAGGGTCCCAACTGCGGCCTGGTGAAGAACTTCGCCCAGGCCGTGGAGCTCTCCAAGGGCGTGGAGGAATATGACGACATCAAGAAAATGCTGCTGGACCTCGGGGTGGCTCAGGTAGGTGGTTATGGTGGCTGAATCCAGGGTATTTGTCAACGGCGAGATAGTGGGTCACCAGTCCGATCCGGTCAACCTGGTAAAGGAGATCAGGCGTCTGCGGCGCTCCGGCCAGATCAGCAATCAGGTGAACATCGCCTACTTCGATCGCACCAACGAGGTTGTTGTTAACACCGACTCCGGCAGGGCCAGGAGGCCTCTCATAATCGTGGAGAACGGAGTGCCTCTGGTGACCGACGACCACATCCAGATGCTCTCCCGTGGGGAGATGACCTTTGAGGATCTGGTGGCCGCCGGGCTGATCGAGTATCTGGACGCCGAGGAAGAGGAGAACTGCTACGTGGCGGTCTGGGAGTCCGATCTGACCCCCGAGCACACCCACCTGGAGGTGGACCCCTCTTTGATCCTGGGCATCTGCACCGGCCTGGTCCCCTATCCGGAGCACAACGCCAGCCCCAGGAACACCATGGGGGCAGGAATGATCAAGCAGTGCCTGGGGATGTCCATGGCCAACATGAGGCTGCGTCCCGACACCAGGGGCCACATGCTTCATTACCCCCAGCAGGGCCTGGTTCGAAGCCGCACCGCCGAGGCCATTGGCTTCACCAAACGGCCTGCCGGCCAGAACTTCGTGGTGGCCGTGCTGGCTTACGAGGGATATAACATTGAAGACGCCCTGGTGATCAACAAGAGCTCCATAGAGCGGGGCCTGGCCAGGTCGCACTTCTTCCGGGTATCGGAGGCCGAGGAGCGGAAATACCCGGGAGGCCAGGAGGACAAGTTCGAGATCCCCGACCTGGAGGTGCGGGGAGCCAGGGGCTCCGAGACCTACGCCCAGCTGGACGTGGACGGCCTGGTGAACCCCGGCGCAGACGTGGGCCCGAACGACGTGCTGATCGGCAAGACCAGCCCGCCTCGATTTCTGGAGGAGCCCACCGAGTTTGGCATAAGCCCCCAGCAGAGGCGAGAGACCTCGGTCACCATGAGGTCCAACGAGAAGGGCGTGGTGGACATGGTGATACTGACCGAGTCCTCCAACGGCAACCGGCTGGCCAAGGTCAAGACCAGAGACCAGAGGATTCCGGAGCTGGGCGACAAGTTCGCCTCCCGTCACGGCCAGAAGGGCGTGGTGGGGCTGATCGTTCCCCAGGAGGATATGCCCTTTACCGAGTCGGGCATGGTTCCCGACCTGCTCTTGAACCCCCACGCCATCCCCTCCCGTATGACCGTGGGCCACGTGCTGGAGATGATCGGCGGAAAGGTGGGCTCTCTGGAGGGCCGGCTGGTGGATGCCACGGCCTTCCTGGGAGAGAACGAGGTGGATCTGCGAGGGGCCCTGACCAAGTTCGGATTCTCCCATACCGGGAAAGAGATATTTTACAACGGGGCCACCGGCGAGCAGGTCATGGCCGACGTCTTCATAGGCGTCATTCTCTACCAGAAGCTCTATCACATGGTCACCGGCAAGATGCACGCCCGGTCCCGGGGTCCGGTGCAGGTGCTCACCAGACAGCCCACCGAAGGCAGGGCCAGGGAAGGAGGCCGGAGGTTCGGGGAGATGGAGCGCGACGTGTTGATAGCCCACGGCGCCGCTCTGGCTCTGAAGGAACGTCTGGTGGACGAGTCGGACAAGGTGGTGGAGCTGGTCTGCAGCCGTTGCGGCGTCATTGCCATTCACGATAGGCGGCGGAACATAGACTTCTGTCCGGTCTGCGGAGCAGATACTGAGATATATCCGGTGGAGATGAGCTATGCCTTCAAGCTTCTTCTGGACGAGATCAAGTCGCTTGGCGTGGCCCCCCGTCTCATACTGGAAGATGCGGTTTAGGTGACAAGATGACTGTTCCAAAGAGGATTGGGAAGATACGCTTCGGGCTCATCTCTCCCCAGGAATACAGGAAGATGAGCGTGGTGAAGATAATCACCGCCGATACTTACGATGATGACGGCTTCCCCATCGAGATGGGTCTGATGGACCCCAGGTTGGGGGTAATCGATCCCGGGCTTCGCTGCAGGACCTGCGGCGGCAGGCCCGGCGAGTGCCCCGGTCACTTCGGGCATATCGATTTAATAGCTCCGGTGATCCACGTCGGCTTTGCCAAGCTGATCAGAAAGGTGCTTCGCGGCATCTGCAGAGACTGTTCCCGGCTGATGCTTCTGGATAAGGAGAAGAAGATGTTTCTGGAGCAGATCAACACCCTGGTGGACCTGGGCCAGCCTACAGACGACGTGGTGAACAAGGTATTCTCCGAAGCCAGAAAGCACAAGGTCTGCCCCTACTGCGGGGGACCTCAGAAGGAGATCAAGTTCGAGCGGCCTTTAGCCTACGTGGAGGACGGGCACAAGCTCACCCCCTCCGACATCAGGGACCGGTTCGAGAAGATTCCCGACGACGACATTATGGTCATGGGCATGAACCCGGAGACCGCCAGGCCGGAGTGGATCATCCTCACCGTCCTGCCGGTGCCCCCGGTGACCATGAGGCCCTCCATCACCCTGGAGAGCGGGCAGAGAAGCGAGGACGACCTGACCCACAAGCTGGTGGACATCATACGCATCAACCAGCGTTTCCAGGAGAACCGGGAGGCAGGAGCGCCCCAACTGATCATAGAAGATCTGTGGGAGCTGCTTCAGTATCACGTTACCACCTTCCTGGACAACACCGTCTCCGGCGTGCCCCCGGCCCGTCACCGCAGCGGACGGCCCCTGAAGACCCTGTCTCAGAGGCTGAAGGGCAAAGAGGGCCGTTTCAGGGGGTCGCTGTCCGGCAAGAGGGTCAACTTCAGCGCCAGGACGGTGATATCGCCCGACCCCAACCTCTCCATCAACGAGGTGGGAGTGCCCATGAACGTGGCCATGGAGCTGACCGTTCCGGTCATCGTCAATAGCCGGAACATGGAGCACCTGAGGAAGTTCGTGAACCGGGGTCCGGACAAGCACCCCGGCGCCAATTACGTCACCCGGGTGGACGGGCGAAGAGTCAAGGTCACCGACAAGAACTGCGGCGAGGTAGGGGAGCAACTGGAGGTCGGCTGGAAGGTGGACCGTCAGCTCACCGACGGGGACGTGGTCCTCTTCAACCGGCAGCCATCACTGCACCGCATGAGCATCATGGCCCACCGGGTGAAGGTCATGCCCTACAAGACGTTCCGGCTGAACCCGGCAGTATGTCCTCCCTACAACGCCGACTTCGACGGAGACGAGATGAACCTCCACGTCCCCCAGACCGAGGAGGCCCGGGCGGAGGCGGAGATCCTGATGAGGGTTCAGGAGAACATCCTGTCGCCGCGTTTCGGCGGACCGATCATCGGCGGGATTCACGATTATGTGACCGGCAGCTTCCTCCTCACCCACGGTGAGCGCAGGATCTCTCGCCGGAGCCTGATGGAGGTCTTGAAGAAGTTCGACATCTCCGACCTGCCTGAGCCGGCCGGGGAGGAGAACGGCGTTCCTTACTGGACCGGGAAGCAGATGTTCTCCCAGGTTCTGCCGAAAGGACTGGATCTGACCTTCAAGGCTGATTTCTGCATGAACTGCCCCGAATGCAAGGGGGAGAACTGCGAGAACGATGCCTACGTGGTCATCCGGGACGGCCAGCTCCTGAAGGGAACCATCGATGCCAAGGCTGTGGGCGCCTTCAAGGGCAAGATCACCGACCGGGTGATAAAGGAGTACGATCCCACCACCGCCAGCCGGTTCCTGGACGAGATGACCCGTCTGGCCCTGCGGGGCATAATGCTGGCCGGATTCAGTTTCGGCATCGACGACGAGGACATCCCCAAGCCGGCCGCAGACCAGATCAAGGACGTAACCCATACGGCCACCGACAACGTGCAAAAGCTGATTGAGGCTTACAATGCCGGTGAGCTGGAGCCCCTGCCAGGCAGGACCCTGGACGAGACCCTGGAGATGCGCATAATGCAGACTCTGGGCAAGGCCAGGGACAGCGCCGGCTCCATCGCCGGCCGCTATCTGGGTCTGGACAACAGCGGCGTGGTCATGGCCGTCAGCGGAGCTCGTGGCTCCATGCTCAACCTGAGCCAGATGGCGGCCTGCGTCGGGCAGCAGTCGGTGAGAGGCGAGCGGATCCGCCGCGGCTATGCGGGTCGCACCCTGCCCCACTTCAAGCGGGGAGACCTGGGTGCGGAAGCCCACGGGTTCGTGGAGTCCAGCTACAAAGGCGGCCTCTCTCCCATCGAGTTCTTCTTCCACGCCATCGGCGGAAGGGAAGGACTGGTGGACACGGCCATCAGGACGTCCCAGAGCGGCTACCTGCAGCGCCGGCTGGTCAACGCCCTTCAGGACCTGGAGGTCAATTACGACGGCACAGTCCGGGAGACCCGGGGCATAATAGTCCAGTTCAAGTACGGCGAGGACGGCGTCGACGCATCGCGCCGGGACTATGCCAGCCCCGAGCACGTCCACCGAATAATCCAGAAGGTTCTGAAGGAGGAGTCATGACCCTTTCCAAGAAAGAGGTTCAACAGCAGATAGATGATCTGCCGTTGTCCGACGCCATAAGGGACGCCCTGCACAGCGGCCTTGATGGAGTCGAGCTTCGCAAGGAGCAACTGGAGGAGATCATCGCCCAGGTGCAGGCCGATTACGAGCACTCCAAGGTGGAGCCCTGCGAGGCGGTGGGTGTGGTGGCCGCCCAGTCCATCGGCGAGCCTGGCACCCAGATGACCATGAGAACCTTTCACTACGCCGGAGTGGCCGAGATCAACGTCACCCTGGGCCTGCCCCGGCTGATCGAGATCGTGGATGCCAGGAAGGTGCCCTCCACCCCCACCATGACCATAAGGCTGAGCCCGGACTATGCTCACGACCGGGACCTGGCCCGGGAGGTGGCCTGGGGCATCGAGTCCACTTCGCTCCTCCACCTGGGGTCCATTGCCACCGATCTGGCGGAGATGAACGTAATCATAGAGCTGAATGAAGACGCATTGAATCAGCGCAAGATCACGGCGGAGGAGGTGGCGGAGAAGCTCCGCGAGGAGACCGGCCTCGCCGTGGACCAGAAGGGAAACCTTCTTATCATGGCCCCTGAGGAGCCGTCCTATCGAGAGCTTTTGCAGCTGGTGGAGAAGATCAAGAAGCTCTCCCTGAAGGGCGTGGACGGCATAAAGCGGGTGGTCATAAGAAAAGAGGGGGACGAGTACGTCCTCTATACAGAGGGCTCGGCCCTGAAGGACGTCCTGCTCTTCGAGGGCGTCGATCCAACTAGAACCAAGACAAACAACATTAATGAAATCGGCGAGGTGCTGGGCATAGAGGCAGCCAGAAACGCCATAATAAACGAGGCTACCGACACGCTGAGGGAGCAGGGTCTCTCGGTGGACGTGAGGCACATCATGCTGGTGGCGGACATAATGACCGTGGACGGAGAGCTCAAGCAGATCGGGAGGCACGGCGTCTCTGGAGAGAAGGCCAGCGTCCTGGCCAGAGCGGCCTTCGAGGTCACAGTCAACCACATACTGGATGCCGCAGTCCGCGGGGATATCGATGACCTGCGTGGGGTGACCGAGAACGTAATTGTTGGGCAGCCCATTCAGCTTGGCACAGGCGATGTTCATTTAATTGCAAAAAGATAAAAGAGGTATTTTCGATGATAAACATAGATAGAGCGCTTCGAAGCTCGATCAGGACCGGAAAGGTGGTCATCGGATCCAATCAAACTATCGAGTGCGGATTGAGCGGTAAGGCAAATCTCATAATACACGCGACAGACTGCCCGCAAGACGTGTTCAACCAGCTGGAGAAGCTGGAGGACATTCCCGTATACAGCTATCAGGGGACAGGCAAGGACCTGGGGTCCGCCTGCGGCAAGCCCTTCCCTGTAGCAACCCTTGCCATAATTGAGCCTGGTGACTCAGAGGTGATGGCGCTGCTACGGGAGATTAGGGGTGTTGATAATGAGTGAGTTCAAGCTCACTACAGAGGGTATAAGATATATTGCGCTATTTGAGAGCCTTACGGGCGGCATGGCCCGGGACTGTGTTGTGGACGACGAGAACGACCGCATAATCTTCGTAATCAAGAAAGGCGATATGGGTGCAGCCATAGGCCGCAAGGGAAGCAACATCAACCGGGTTAAGAAATCGGTTGGCAAGCAGATCGAGATTGTGGAGTACAGCGAAGACGTTAACGAGTTCCTCGAGAACCTGTTCCAGCCGGCCTCTATCAAGAACGTAATGGTGGTTAATAAGAATAATAAGCGATTGGCTTATGTAGAGGTAGCGAATAAGGACAAGGGCATTGCCATAGGGCGCGACGGTCGAAACATATTGAAGGCCAAGATGCTGGCGCAGCGGCATCATGGCGTAGACGATATAATAATTCAATGAGAATAAAAGGCTGTGGGCCCATGAAGCGATGTGTACAAGTTTCAAGATCATGATCAGGTGAAAGAATGGGAAAGGGAATTTATTCTGCCAGGAAGCTCCATGAGGACTGGAAGACCCTGAGATGGAGCGATCCTCACTACAGCCGGCGAGCGCTGGGTTTAAAGGTCAAGGCAGACCCCCTGGGCGGAGCTCCCCGGGCAAGGGGAATTGTCCTGGAGAAGGTCGGCGTAGAGGCAAAGCAGCCAAACTCAGCCATAAGAAAGTGCGTGAGAATTCAGCTTATCAAGAACGGCCGTCAGGTTACAGCCTTCTGTCCCGGAGACGGGGCCATTGGCTTCATAGATGAGCACGACGAGGTAGTCGTCGAGCGTATCGGCGGCAGAATGGGCAGGTCCATGGGGGACATCCCCGGGGTCCGGTTCAAGGTGGTAGCTGTAAACAACGTCTCTTTGCCAGAGATGGTTTGCGGGCGAAAGGAGAAGCCGGTGAGGTGATGGTGTGAAGATATTTGGAAAGTGGGATCCATCGGAGATCGAGATCGAGGACCTCAGCATCAAGGGATACATCAACCTGACTCCCCGGATGGTCATGTACTCCGGCGGCAGGCACGCCAAGCAGCAGTTCAAGAAGTCCGAGCAGCACATAGTGGAGCGCCTGGCCAACAAGATGATGCGAAAGGAGCAGAACACCGGCCAGAAGCAGAAGGCTTACAGCATCGTGGATGGCGCATTCGACATAATCCACGAGCGCACCAAGGAGAACCCTCTGACCATCCTGGCCAAAGCCATATCCAACGCCGCTCCCCGGGAAGAGGTCGTCCGTCTCAAGTACGGCGGCATCACCGTGCCCAAGGCAGTGGACACCGCTCCTCAGAGAAGGGTGGACACCGCGCTGATGGGCATCGCCAGGGGCGCCAGGCAGTCTGCTTTCAAGAGCAGGCGCAGCATTGAGAGCTGTCTGGCGGATGAGATCATCGGCGCTGCCAACGGCGACGTCAAGAGCTTCGCCATCAATAAGAAGGACAGCATCGAGCGGGTCGCGAAGGCTGCCAGATAAGGCAGGGCTTCGCCCGTCTCTTTTAATTTTATCGTTTCTTCCGGATTAGCCCTGGCTAATCTTAAATTAATTGAGGCATGCCGCGGGAGAGCCCCGGCATGCAAAGACCTCGGCTATTGAAGGTCAGATGCAGGGCTCCCCTGCGCTCTTGCACATGGCCAGAGAGTCGAAGCTCTCACCATTCAGCCTGCTGGCCACATAGTCCTTGACCCGGTATGGGTAATCCTCTGGACACCAGTTATTGTACCATAGGTAGCGATAGTAGTCCCAACCGGCAGGCCTGTCCGGCGTTATGTCGCAATAGACGGCGGTGGTTCCCAGATCACCGCAGGCTCTCCCCCATGAATCGATGTACCCTCCCGGATAAACCTCTTTTAGACAGCGGTCCTGCTGGAGAAGCCATTCGTCGATCAAGCTCTTGATGGTGGCGTTTTCCCATGGATTCTCTCCGTCAACCAGGGGGCTGCCGTCAGAGCTGCCTGCCTCTCCCCCATTCGTCGGCCCCGATACTCTCCACCAGCGAGATCCCGAGTAGCTCGGCGGCTTCTCTCTGGCCACCATCTCATCATTGGACAAGACCTCCAGAACGAGGGTGCCAAAACCTGTAGCCGTTCCCTTGGGAAGGTCATAGAACTCCAGAGTCAGCACGCAATTGCCAAAGATCCCGCGAGCAACATTGGACCACATAGGCTCCAGGGGTGAACTCTCTCCGCTCCACCAGACGATATAGCCCATTTGCCTGATGTAGTAGGTTCCTCCGTCATCGCAGCTCCAGACCCCGGTGAGGTCCGGACCAGTCAGGTCCTCCGGGCACCATGTGCATCCAGAGGATGAGGGTCCCGTATCCACAGAAGGTGATGTCGCTTGAGACGATCCTGTGCTCTCGGACGATCCATTCTCATCTGCTCCATCTGTAGGGCTGGGGACATAGGCGGGCTCGGAGACCTCCTCAGATTCGCCGGGCGGAGTCCAGAAGAGCTGGAGTGCCACATATGCTCTTGGTCCCTGGAAATAATCAACTTCGATCCTGTGCTCTCCTCTGGTGAGATAAACAGTACCGGTCGCGCTTATTGGCGAATGAATACCATCGTTGTCTATTATCTTCGTCCCGTCTATAAAAAGACGAGAGCCGTCATCGGAAACCAGACGAAATGCATAATCTCCTGTTGTCTCCACGAAGAACCGGCCTGTGTACCTGATGGCAAACCATTCAAATCTGTCTGTGACCCCCGGAAATCCGCTGTCGAAGGATCGTTGCGGGACGTCGAGCACCTTGGTGTAGATCTCCCCTACAGGAGTCAGGGTCGAGAAGTCCGGAAGGCTCGAAGTTCCCTCCGGGATGGGATAAATCTGACCTCTTAAAGCGCTGGCATCCTGATTGGTCGATCCAAAAGGATTCTCTTCATTCTGCCCCATTGCTGCCGGATCAGCGATCACGAGCAACAGCCAAAGGAAGAGCACCCGTTTAAAGATACCTGTGCATCTCTTCACAATACCACTTCCTAAATCCTGCTATTATCTCAATATCTCATTTGCTCCGGGCCAGGGGCTAAGGCCGTGTTGAGGCCCGGGAATATCAGCTCTTCCGGCGGCCGGCATGGGGCCCGCGAGGCCTACTTGTAGCGGTTGGCTATGGCCTTGTCTATCCACCTCTTGAGGAGGTACATGGGCCTGGAGGGGACGGGCAGGCAGGAGTTTCCATAGACGCATAGAGCGCAGCCGCAGCCGGTGGAGATCATGGCCACCCGGTTGTCCGGGCTGGCCAGGACGGAGTAGGGGAGCAGGGACTTGCCCCGGGCCAGGCGGTTGAGGTTCCTGGCGGCGTGCTTGGCCTGGCGTTCAGCCTCGATTCCGGTCTTGGTGGCCACCTTTCCCTCCACCTCTATCCAGGCGCAGTCCCCGATGACGAAAATGTCCTCCCTTCCCCTGGACCGCAGGAAGGGGTCGGCCAGCAGCCAGCATCTCTGTTTGGGCAGGTCCAGGCTCTCCACGAAGGGCGGGGCTTTGATGCCCGCGGTCCAGATGACCATCTCGCACTCCAGCGTCGACAGGTCCTCGAAGAGAACCCGGTCGTGCTCCACCTCCCTCACCCTCTTCCCGGTGAGG
>JAAEEW010000119.1 GCA_013415595.1 Methanosarcinales archaeon
AATGGGCCACCTGACGGGAGAGCTGCATCCTGATGGCCACCTCAGGCCTACTCATGTCTTATACCCCGGAGCGGTGCTTATGGTCACTACTGGATTTCCCTCCGACAGTTTCGCTAGAGATAGAGCCTTGCCCTTGAGTGCCTGACGGAGCTCGACGAATCCGGAGGGGTTGGCGATGGTGATAGAAATTGTCACGCCATCTGCCGGGTCTTTGCTGGCGTCGATGAACTCCTGTCTATGCAGCTTGAGATATTCAAAAAGCCCTTTCAAAACCCATTCCTGTAACCTCTGCTCCAGGACCTTGGTGGCATTATTGGGCAGCCGCCGAAGCGCTACCAGCCACTGAGCTGGAGTCACAGTTCCGTGGACGATCTTCAATCCGAAACCGTTCATCAGCGCGCCCCGCATTCCGCGATCGAGCAACCGTCCCAAATGTGCCGCCACCTGGCCCATATGCGCCCCCTCACTGAGTTTTACTGCTATACTCTGGGCACGTTTTTCACTCATATAGAGGCCGATCCGGATCTTGTTGTTTGTGAAGTCCAGAACCACATTGACCTTGGTTTGACGCCGCATCCTTGCTCGTCCGCCAGGCTCCACCGTCATCAAAGGTCGTTTAACAAGTCGTTTCCCACGGCGCTCTAAGGGTTCTAGGTAATAGAACCGCTGTCCAACATCGGTGCTGTAAGGGTTGGCAAGGTAACGAGGATCGACCTCTCGTCCCAGCCCTGGTTCGCCCAGCAGCAGGCCTGCAGCTTCCGGGGTCAGAGGGTGCAGCTGGGTATAAGCCTCTGGAGACCCTAGACCCAGTGTGTTCTCCTCTGCCCTTGCCAGATCCGAGAGCATGGTCTCCGGCATGCTCTCGAAGAGGTGCACCCGGGCTTCCACGTCATCTCCCGGTGCCTCCATGTACAGTTGCTCTTCCAGGAATTCCGCCAGAGGGACGCCGCCGAAGGTCTGAATGACAGAAGCCTTTTGCGGCGTGATCCTGGTCTCGATGGTGCTGCTATATTTTTTGTAGCGTCTCCTGCGGCTGCGCATCGGCAATGGAATCCACACACCCCTGACAGTCTTGGCCTCCCGAAGGTCCGGACGCTTTCGATAGTGATCCTCTCGCAGAATTGGTGGAAGGTTAGCAGCGGCAGCCTTCTCAAAGGCCTCCAGGGTGAATCCTTCCAGGAGTTCCTGGTTGTCCAGGACGTAGTCCGGCAGTGCAGAGACCAAGCGAACGGTCTCTTCGACCGTGGCCGCAACAGCTGAGCTGGCCGCACGGGCTTCCTGTTCAGGCCCGGTCTCCAGATTGATGAGCCGCAAACCCGTGTCCACAATTGCCTGAGATAGCAGGGGCCCATTCTTCGGGCCCACGATCTTTTTGATGAAGTACTTGCTAAGGTAATTTGCAAGGAACTTGACCACTTTGGGGCGACCAACTAGCCTTATCCCCAGGCGCAAAGCAGGCAATATGGCCGGTACGAACTGCTCCATGTAGGGTGTCGGATCCTCGCCTTCTTTTAGCTGGCTGATCCCCTCCACGAACTCATCTCGGGCGCTTCTCAGCTCGTCGAGGGAGGAATCGGATGCTGTTTGCGCCTCGGTGAGGATCTGAGCAACTTCCAGCTCTTGTTCGACAACATCTGGGGCGAAAAGAAGGTTGGCGATCTGTTGATCAAACTCTTGCTGGATCTCAGTTATATCCAGGCTTGGAGCAATACCTGACTCTAGTTCATAGATCTCATCAAATTCCTTCAAGAATGGAAGGCGCTCGGACAATTTCGTGGCCATGGGTTGAGCCCACGCAGGTAGCTTCCCTATGGCAAAGTTGATGACCCTTTTGAGAAGCGGCTTTACCAGAGCCTTCAGCTTATTGAGGATAGGTCCCACTCCGAGCTTAGCCGCAACGCTGATGCCCTTCTTGGCCAGATTAACTGCTTTCTTGGCCACTTTTTTAGCTGCCTTAAAAATTTTCTTAAAGAAATCCTCAAAGCTCGGATTAAGTTGCACAGAAGGCCCGTATCTATCCGCGATAGAATCGATCTCGCCATCAGTAAGGCTGCTGAGATCCCTTTGACCAAGTTCCGCAGCCAGATCCCCAATCTTTGCCTCCGTCTCTCTCGCAAGAGGAGCAAAATGCTGCTCGATGAGCTGCTCTGCTTGGCGGTTGATCGCATAGGATCCAACCCATTTATCGACTAACTGGGCCTCATAAAGACCGGCGACTTCGTTCGCAAGCTCGAAGAGCGATTCATTGAATTCATCTTCATACAACTC
>JAAEEW010000120.1 GCA_013415595.1 Methanosarcinales archaeon
CCAGTACACCATGCTCTGCGCCCCCATAATGGCCCAGATGGCAGCGGTGGAGGCCCTGAGGAGGGGTGAAGAGGAGATGCTGCACATGAAGCACGAGTACAACCTCAGGCGCAAGCTCTTCGTCTCCGGGCTGAACCGGATCGGCCTGGCCTGCTTCGAGCCGGAGGGGGCTTTTTACGCCTTCCCCTCCATCCAGGGGACGGGCATGAGCTCTGAGGAGTTCGCCGAGGCCCTATTGCGGGAGGAGAAGGTGGCAGTGGTCCCGGGAAGCGTCTTTGGCCAGAGCGGCGAGGGATTCCTGCGCTGCTCCTACGCCACGTCCCGGGAGGAGCTCATCGAGGCCCTGGACCGGATGGAGCGGTTCATAGACCGCTTCTGTCCGAGCTGAAGGGTTGAAGGATTGAAGAAACGAATGCTTGGGCCGGCCCGGGGAGAGGCATGATCAAAGTTCACCTGAAAACGGCGGTCACAGACGGGATTCTATGCAGGTTCTCCCGGTTGGGGCTGCATCCCAACACCTGGTCTCTGCTCTCCCTGCCGGCAGCGGCAGGCGGCCTCATAGCCCTGTGGGCTCACAGCCTGCCCTGGGGCCTGGCCTGCTTCGTGCTCTCCGGGGTCCTGGACATGGTGGACGGCGCCGTGGCCCGGGCCACCGGGAAGAGCTCCACCCTGGGAGCCTTTGCCGATGGGGTCCTGGACCGGTACGTCGAGCTGTTTCTGGTGCTGGGGCTGATGCTCTACCTGCAGGAGGGCCAGTTCCTGTTTCTCAGCCTGCAGGTGTGGATGGTCCTGCTGATCTTCGGCTCCCTGATGACCAGCTTTGTGCGGGCCTATGCCGACCACCGGGGACTGGTGAAGGACCCGGGAATGCTCACCCGCATGGGCGGGCTGCTGGAGCGGCCGGAGAGGCTGATGCTGCTGTACGCAGGCATGGTCCTGGGGATGTGGAGCAGCCAGTGGCTGCTGTGGACCGTGGCCCTGGTGGCGGTTCTGGCCAACGCCACCGCTCTTCAAAGAATCGTCTTTGCCGTCCGAAACGGCGGCAGATGAGGCCGGATCTTAAATTCCCGCACCAAAATCCAAAAAAAAACACAGCGAGAGACGCGGAGCCTCGAGACGCTGGCTGCAGGCGAAGCCCGCCCCCTTGGGCTGCAGGTTTGGCGCTGCCGTCAAGGAGCGGCCATCGATGCCGCCATTGGCAGCCTCTCCATTCACAGCTGCAACCCCGATGCCCCATTATGGGCCCAAAATCCAGGAGGATGGCCGCTTTTCATTTCAGGATGATCCCCCCAGGCCTGTCTGCTGGCCATCGTCTGCTTTTTGCAGTTGCAGTTTTTTTTTGCAGAGGTAAATCCTTCATTAAGAAATAAAAGACGCCAATAAAAGTAATCCGTGAGAGGCGGACATCTTTGTGGAGGAGAACCTCTCACCGGAGGGAATTATATGGCTATTGCCTGGAACCAGAGTGTTCCAAGTGCAATTGTCTATAGGCAATTATACTTTACTTAAAGCTTTTGGTGTGCCGGCGCCGGCGGGCAAAGAGAAGCTACTGATTATAATGGCGGGCGTGCCAGGTGAAAGGATTTTAAAAGAGATGAGATATAAAATAGGAAGATTTGACCTCCAGGGAGTGCCTGGAGGTTTTTAAATTTAAGCGTCTGCAGTCTCGTTCACCGGGGGAACTTCCACAGGAGGTTCCTCGACGACTTCCTCGACCATCTGGGTCAGGGCGAAGTCCACGGCGGTGACGTTGTCGGCCACAGTGATGCTGACGCCGGCGGGAACATTCCAGCCCGGAACGGCAGCCACGCTGACCATGTAGTCGCCAGCTAAGATGCCCTCGAAGACGTAGGATCCATCCTCGGCAGTGACGGCCTCCATGAGCTCAGCGCCGGCCAGATTGACGGTGATGTTGGCCAGGCCCATCTCGTCTGCGTCCTTGGTGGCGTTGGCGTTGAGATCCTCATAGACCATTCCGGAGACGGCGTAGGTCATGGGGGCAGCCTCGACCACGGGGGCCTCAACGGTCTCGGTCACATTGACCTCGGCCTCGGCAGTCTCGTCGACGACAGGCTCCTCGGTGGTGACCTCTGCGGTCTCGGCCTCGACGGTCTCAGTTACCTCGGCGGACTCAGTGGTCTCCAGGCCCTCAGGGGTGACAGTCCCGGTCTGGTTGGTCACGTTGGTATCGTTGACCGGAGCGGCGGGCAGCTCCTCCTCGATCAATGGTGCTACTGGTGCAACTGCGCCAACAAGCTCCTTTCCGGACTTTATGGAGTACTGGTAAGGCTTGCCGGTGGTCAAAGAGTACTGGTAGGGCTTGCCTGTGCTTATGGAGTAAGACGGAGCCTTCTCGCTGACAAATGCACCGGGGTTAAGGGTGTGAGCTGCCTGTCCGGCGACGACCGTAAAGGCGGGCTTGGCTTCCGCACCTATCGAAAATGGATACGGACTCTTCTCGGACTTAATCGTGAAACCCATGGCTGGAGACAGCACCAAGGCTGCTACCAGAAGGGCTGCAGAAATAGCCATAATGGCTTTCTTCATCTGATCCTCCTCCTTATTTCTCTGGGAACACATCCACTTATTGTAACGGCTCTGACATTCTCCTTTATGAGAAGAACTGCGGTCCTACTCTAGTTATTCTTCATATATATAGACTTTCACATAGCGTAAGTGGCCCGCAGCCACTCTTATTCTTTCAAACGAGAGCCTCCCTCCGCTCACCTCTTCAGCCGGACCAGATGGGTGCCGTCGCAGGAGGGGGCGTCCGTCAGGATGCCTTCCCGGCAGGTGGAAAAGGTCAGGTCACTGCCAAGGGCGGCCGCCCTGGCCCGTGAAAGAAGCCGGACTCTCTCACCCTGTGGAAGATAGCGACTTCCTCCAATCATCTCCCCCCTCACGAAATAAAGAGGCCGCATCTCCTCAGTCTCCCCGGGGAAAGCCCGGGAGAGCCTCTTCCAGTTGTCCGGGCGGGCCTTGTAGGTGGAGCTGACGACATGTCTGGCCCCGGCCCGGGCGGCTGCCTGCACCAGAGACTCGATCTCACCCTCGTTCACCAGGGGAATTATGGGGTCCACCCGGACCGAGGTGGGCACTCCGGCCCGGCTGAGCCCCTGGAGCGCCTCCAGCCTCCGGCCTGGCTGGGGGGCTCCCGGCTCCAGGATTGCAGAGAGGGAGTCCTCCAGGGTGGTCAGGGTCAGGCTCACCGTGGCCCTCATCTCCCTCAGCAGGTCCTGGTCTCTGTGCACCAGGTCCGACTTGGTGACCACCTGCACCGGGATCCCCCGGGACCCCAGGATGCGAAGGCACTCCCTGGTCAGGCCCAGATCCTTCTCCAGGGGAGGGTAGGGGTCAGAGCTGTTAGACAGGGCCACCAGGTGGTCGTCCTTCAGCCGGTGCACCTCCCGCCCCAGCCTCTTTAGCAGGTCCACCTTGGGCCGGCACTCTTTGAACCGGGGGATGTAGGAGGCAGCATAGCAGTAGAGGCAGCCGTGGGAGCAGCCGGTGTAGGGATTCAGGCTCAGCTTGGGCGGACAGGTGCACAACCGGCCCTTCCAGGGATCGAAGGGCTTCAGGAGCATGGCGGTTCAGCGTCCCCCAGGATCTTCTCCAGGGCGTCAACCTCCGCCGCCGATCCCTCTAAAATGATTTGCACCACCCTGGGCCGGATCAGGGAGGCTTTGCCCTCCCTCCGCAGCCCGTCCAGGTGGATCTCCATAACCGGAAACTTCCCGTCAGGGCCTGGAGGGGGCAGGAATGCTCTCTGGCCCTTCTCCGTGGCGGCCAGCTTCAGGATCCGGTCGTCCAGGAGGGCCTTTTGATCGTTCTGCTCGACGCTAACCCAGCCCACGGGAACCAGATGGTCCCCCTCCCGCAGGGCTACCCGGTAGCTGACGAAATCCTCTCTTCGAGCGCCCGATCCCCGCCGGGCCTCGATCACCGCCGCCCGCACCTCCAGCCTCTGGCCCCGCAAGATGATATCCCTCCGGCTCATCCTCCCCGGAAGGTAGGGAGAGCGGAGACTCCGCACCACGATCTGAAAGCCTCGCCTCTGCAGCGGCTGCTGCCCGGGCAGCTCCACCTGCCGGACAATGGCCACCTGGGGGTCGTCATCGGAGGGCAGGCCCTCAGGAGAGGCCACCGCCGGGAAAAGCCCCCCCAGCAGGGCCCGTCGGTCCTGGTAGTCCCGGTTTGTCAGGTCCAATCCGTCCTGGAATAGCAGATCGCCAATCGCCAGCCGGGGCTGGACGCTGGAGCGCCGGGATAGGTGCTTGCGGTTGATGTAGCGAACCATCTCCGACGGAGAGAGAAGCCTCTTGCCCTTGAAGCCGATCAGCTCTCCGTCCATGATCAGCTCGTGATCCAGCCCCAGGAGGGCCCCGGAGAGGGGGGCCAGGGCGGGGGTGATGTCCCGCAGCCGGGAGGTGAAGACCCAGAAGCGACCCTGGCTCACGTGCACCTGGGCCCTCAGGCCCCGGCAACGGACCAGGCAGGCCGCAGACTCCGTCTCCACCGGGCCGTCTCCCAGAGGAAAGAGCATGGGCTTGACCGGCCGGCCGGGGACGATCTTCACCTCATCCAGGGCTCCCTGACTGGCGGCCTGGGCCACCATCCCCATCTCCGGCATCCTGCTGTAGGCATCCCAGATCCGGTCCGGCGTGGCCGAGAAGGCCCCGGCCAGGGCTTCGGCCATCAGACGGGGGCCCAGCCCGGCCTGCATGCTCCGCAGAGCGGTTCTGACGATGTAGCGTCCCTCCAGGGGGGCGGCCTCCAGGAGAAGGCCTCTCAAGATGGCCTCCTTGCGATAGCGGGAGTGCTCGCCGCTCTGCAAGGAGAGCTTATGCAATCCCTGGTAGACGTCCAGGGCCTCCAGGGGCTCTCTGGCCAGTGGGTTTTGCTGCTTCTGCTTCAGGCAGGCCTCGGCCAGCAGTCCCAGGTCCGGAAACTCCCGGGAAAGATGGTGGACCGGGGGGCCGCAGATGGACTCCAGGACCTTGAGGATGGAGATGGGGCCCACGCCCATCTCCCGCAGCTCCCAGGAGGGCCAGAGCTCCCCCACGAGAAGCCTGACCAGGGGGCAGACCAGATGGGGAGGGAGATCTTTCAGAAAAGAGGAGACCAGCCCGGCTGAGGCCTGCCTGCTCTTCTCCCGGGATACCGTCTCCAGGAGGCGGGCCAGGTTCAGGTAAGGCTGCATCAGGGACAAAACTGGATATTCTTCAGGGAGGACGACGATCTCACCAACTCGTCGATCATGGAGTCCAGCTCATTTAAGAAGGCCGCCGTCTTTTCAGTGGTCACTGCCCCCGGAGCCGAGGCGGCGATCAGTCCTTCCTGCTCCAGGACCCGCAAAGAGTAACGGACCTTGTGGCTGGGTATCTTGGTCTCCTCCGCCAGCTTGAGAATGCCGATGGGCTCGTTCTCCACCACAGCCTTCAGGATCTTCAGGTGCCTGCCCAGCATCTCCAGCTCCCCCGCCACCTTCTCGCTCAACATGTGATCACGTCCGGTCGATTGATATAAGAATATTAATTTAAGCGCACCGATGCCTTATAACTCCATCGATTGACATGGCACGTGTTACCATGACTCGGCCAGCCCCGGGAGGCGGCCACGGGCAGCCCTGCCGATCAAAATGAGGAGAATAGCGCTGCCCGGGGATCTGGGGCGGTCCATCAATACCCTGGTTCCACGTTTCGCTGTTCTATCCCCCCGGCCATAGCTCCCCTTTGCCCCCAGATGAAGGGGGACACAAAGGGCTCCGGGCAGGGGGAAGGCCAAAGACCCTTCAATAGTGAGGCCTGCGGTTCAAGAAGTCTATGCCGTGCTTGGAGACCACCCGCCGCCGCTCGTCACGTCCCAGGATCTGGGGGGAGGAGACGCCGGTGACCACCAGCATGGTGCGCAGGGTGTCCTCCAGGGTGGGGTCGATCTGAGCTCCCCAGATGATTCTGGCATCGGGATTGATCTTGCTGTAGACCTCCTCCACCACCGTCTCGGCGTCGGAGATGGTCATGTCCGCGCCGCCTACCACGTTGACCAGGGCGGAGGTGGCCCCGGAGACGTCCACGTCCAGGAGGGGGCTACGCAGGGCCTTGACCACCGAGTCTCTGGCCCGGTCCTCGCCCTCAGCTTCGCCAAGTCCGATCATGGCCACACCGCCGTTGGACATGACGGTCCTCACGTCGGCGAAGTCCAGGTTGATCAGGCCGGGGCGGGTGATCAGCTCGGTTATGCCCTTGACCGAACGCATGAGCACCTCGTCCGCCACCTTGAAGGC
>JAAEEW010000012.1 GCA_013415595.1 Methanosarcinales archaeon
ACAGCGAGGCCATATCCCAGTCTGGCCTGATCGGCGATGACAGCGGGGTGATCAAGTTCGTCAAGTGGGCCAAGGCCGAGCTGCCGGACCTGGTGGAAGGTAAGAGCTACATCCTCAGAAACGTGGTCACCGACGAGTACCAGGGAAGGTTCAGCGTCAAGCTGAACCGCACCAGCGAGATCCTGGAGCTGGATAGCCAGGTGCAGGCGGCCGAGGTACCCAGGACCTCAGGACAGGTCAAGATCTCGGAGATCAAGGAGCCTGGCCGGTGGGTGGACGTCAAGGGCAAGGTGGTCTCCCTCTGGGAGGCCAACAGCGAGGCCATATCCCAGTCTGGCCTGATCGGCGATGACAGCGGGGTGATCAAGTTCGTCAAGTGGGCCAAGGCCGAGCTGCCGGACCTGGTGGAGGGTAAGAGCTACATCCTCAGAAACGTGGTCACCGACGAGTTCCAGGAGAGGTTCAGCATCAAGCTGAACCGCACCAGCGAGATCCTGGAGACGGATGAGGAGATCGAGGTCAGCTCCCAGACGGTGACCTTTGCCGGAGCCATCGTCGACGTGCAGAAGGGCTCGGGCCTGATCAAGCGCTGCCCGGTCTGCAAGAGGTCTTTGGCCAAGGGAATTTGCGGAGAGCACGGAAAGGTGGAGGGATCTTACGACTTGAGGATCAAGGCGGCCATTGACGACGGGGAGAAGGTTCAGGACATCCTGATAAACCGGGAGAGGACGGAAGGGCTGATCGACATGACCCTGGACCAGGCCCGGGAGATGGCCATGGAGGCCCTGGACCACGAGGTCATCCTGAGCATCATCGAGGAGAAACTGGTGGGCCGGTACTACACGGCCACCGGGCCCAGGATCGACCGCTACCTGCTGGTGGAGAGGATCGAGGAGATGCCCCCGGCCACGCTGGCTGAGGTGGAAGAGCTGCTGAAGGAGGTGGCCTGAGATGGCTGGATTCGCCAGAGAGGTGGCCCGCCGGGTCTATGCAGAGGAGCTTCGCAGCTCCGACCTCTCCTTCCGGGAAGGGGAGGATCAGAACCAGTACGCCCCCCAGTACCTGCTCACGCCCACCGGAGCCCGGTGCAACCGCATCTTCCTGGTGGGCACCATGACCGAGAAGGACGACATCGGCGGCGAGGTGGAGTACTGGAGGGGAAGAGTGGTGGACCCCACGGGAAGCGTCCTCATCTACGCCGGCCAGTACCAGCCCTCCGCAGCCCAGGCTCTGGCCGGGCTGGAGCCTCCGGTCTTCGTGGCCGTGGTGGGCAAGCCCAGCCTCTACGAGACGGAGGACAGACGAAAGATAATGTCCATACGGGCCGAGTCGGTGCAGAGGGTGGACGAGACCACCAGACATCGCTGGATTCTGGAGACGGCCAGGCTGACCCTGCGCCGGCTGGACCGCATCGTGGAGGAGGGCCGGAAGGCCGACGGCCAGCAGAGCGGGGACTTCCAGCAGGGAGACTCCTATCAGGCCGGGCGGGAGGAGGAGACGGACTTTGGCCGGGCCAGGCTGCACTACGGAACCGACGTCCAGCAGTACCGGGAGATGGTGGCCCGGGCCTTAAACGCCCTCCTGCCGGAGATCGGGCAGGCCGGGGCCGGCAGGGGGGCGGCAGCCGGAACGCCGGCCAGAGAGGAGCACGTCTCCGCAGAAAAGCCGGCCCCCGAGGACGAATGGTCCTTCGAACCCCGGTCGACAAAGAATTCGCCGGCCGAGGCCAGATCCGCCCGCAAGAAGCCCAGGAGCCCGGAGACGGGCGAGAACGGCAGCGCAGACGAGATCGAACAGGTGGACCTGAGCAAGATAAGATGAAAAGTTATATATATTCCACAGACGTTAATAATAGCTGGTGACAGGAATGGTGATTGGAGTAACAATGGTGAAGGTCACTCCCGGACAGGAGAAGACCGTTTACGGCGCATTGAGAGAGATCGACGGCATCAAGGATGTCTACCACGTCTTCGGCGAGTACGACTTCGTGGTGATCATAGAGGTGGAAGGGTTGAGCATGCTCAACCGGCTGGTGGACACCATCCGTGAGATCGATAACGTAAGTGCAACGCAGACCGTGGTTGGGGCTGAGCTATAGGCCCCATCCCCTCTTATGGAGATAGCAGAAGAGCTGGCCAAGCGTCAGAAGGCCATTTCAGTCGCCGAGTTCTTTGAGAAGAACCGCCAGATCCTGGGCTTCGACTCCGCACCCCGGGCCCTGATCACCTGCGTCAAAGAGGCCGTGGACAACGCCCTGGACGCCTGCGAGGACGCCAGCATCCTCCCCGACATATTCGTCCAGATCAAGCGAAACGGGGAGATGTTCCAGATGATCGTGGAGGACAACGGCCCGGGAATCGTGAATGCCGAGATGCCCCGGGTCTTCGCCAAGCTCCTCTACGGATCGCGCTTTCATGCCCTCCGGCAGAGCCGTGGCCAGCAGGGCATCGGAATATCCGCCGGGGTGCTCTACTCCCAGCTCACCAGCGGAAGGCCCACCCGGATCACCTCCAAGATCGGCCCTGGAAAGCCGGCCTCCTGCATGGAGCTCCTGATCAACACCGCCCAAAACGAGCCGGAGATCGTGAAGGAGGAGCCCCTGGACTGGGAGAGGCCCCGGGGAACCAGGATAGAGATGGAGATGGAGGGGGCCTACGTCCGCTCCCGCCGGCAGTCGATCTACGGCTACCTCAAGAACGTGGCCATCGTCAATCCCCACGCCAGGATCACCCTGGTGGAGCCGGACGGGAACATGGAGATCTTCGAGCGGGCCACAGAGTCCCTGCCCGATCAGGCCTACGAGATCAAGCCACACCCTGCCGGAATCGAACTCGGCGAGATAATCAAGATGCTGCGCTACTCGGAGCGAAAGAAGCTGGGCACCTTCCTGAAGGAGTCCTTCGCCAGCATCGGCACCATCACCGCCCAGGAGGTCTGCCAGATGGCCAATCTGGATCCGGATGTGAGCCCCCGGGATCTCACCCACGACGACGCCAGGCGGCTGCTGGCCGCCTTCAAGAGCATCAAAGTCAAGGCCCCGCCCACCGACTGCCTCTCCCCCATCGGAGACAGACTGATCCGGGCCGGGCTGGAGAAGGAATTCAAGGTTGACTTCATCGCCACCGCCGCCCGGCCGGTGGGCGTCTACTCCGGTAACCCCTTCCTGGTGGAGGTGGGACTGGCCTACGGGGGAGAGCTGAACAGGGAAGGACGGATCGAGATCCTGCGCTTCGCCAACCGGGTCCCCCTGATATACCAGCAGGGGGCCTGCGCCATCACCCACGCCATCGAGAACGTCTCCTGGAAGAACTATTCATTGCAGCAGCCCGGGGGAGGCATCCCCAGCGGGCCGGTCACCATCATGGTGCACGTGGCCTCCACCAACATCCCCTTCACCTCCGAGTCCAAGGACGCCATAGCCGACGTCCCGGAGATCATGACCGAGGTCGACCTGGCCCTGAAGGAGGCGGGCCGCAAGCTCAAGAAATACCTGATCCGGCAAGACGCCCTCTCCGAGAGAAGAGAGAAAGAAGAGATCATCCGGAAGATCCTGCCCCGCATCGCCAGGAAGCTCTCCGACATCCTGGGACAGGACGAGCCGGAGATAGGGTCGGTGGTGGCCAAGATCATGGGCAACCTCCTGGTCAGGAAGTCGGTCGCCGTCGACGACGGAGTGCGGCTGATATCCATCGACGTGGAGAACCACAGCGAAGCCCTGCGGGCCTTCAAGCTCCACGAGATGGTGGCCCAGGAGGCCCTGCAGATGGAGCCCCCGGCCAGGGCGATAGCGGTGGGCGAGGCCTACGACTACCAGTGGAAGCTCTCACTCAAGCCCGGGGAGAGAATCGTGCTCTGCTACCGGATCAGAAACGACGACTCCAGCGGCCGGGGCCTGGACAGGCCGGTGGTGGAGGGCATCGACCCGGAGCTGGTCACCGGGGCCAGGGTGATATCATGACCGCCGACGCCCAGCAAAGGCTGATGGATCTGGCAAGGGGCCTTTACCGACAGTTTCAGGACGGGGTCGTGCCCCATATCGTCCTTCCCACCAGGACCAAGAACAACATCGAGTACAGCGCCAAGGACGACGTCTGGGTCTACGGCGACCATGAGAGCCTGCGAAGCGTGAAGACGGTACGGGGGGCAAAAAGCCTGCTGAAGACCGTTCACCTGGCCGAGCTGCTGATAAAGGAGCACCTGCAGAACAACCGGGGCTCCACCCTGAGAGAAATTTACTACATATCGGAGAACTGGGATATCGCCAAGTTCGCCGAGCAGTCGGAGAGCGACCGGCTGATAGAAGACCTGGAGATCGTTACCAGCCTGCAGCGGGAGGACTTCCACGTCCGCCCGGAGGAGGACGGCGCGGCGGTCTTCGGCCCCCTCCGCATCCGGGAGAAGACCAGGCGGGGGGTGCGGGACATCCACTGCCAGGACGAGGTGGGCGAGGCCGGCTACCAGATACCGTTCAACGTGGACAACATCGAGTTCCTGTCCCACGACGCCAGGATGGTCATGGCCGTGGAGACCGGCGGAATGTACGCCCGGCTGATCGAGAACGGATTCGATCAGGAGTACGACGCCAT
>JAAEEW010000121.1 GCA_013415595.1 Methanosarcinales archaeon
CCAATGATATACTCAAGACCAAAAAAATTGTTAAAATAATTATTTTCTGGTTGAATAGGCCTTTTTTCACCGGGAGATCGCCCCTGATGACCGTCAGTTAGAGGCTATTAGCCCTTATACTTTGTTATTTTGGAGGTTTGGAAAATCCCTTCGTTTCCAGCCCCCAAGCATTCCCGATTCCCGCCCGGCAACGGCACGTCTGGCGAGAAAAAAATGGGAATCGGGATAGAGCATCGTCTCTAACCGCCGTCCTCCGGGGGCACAGAGTAAGCACAGGAGCCGCAGATATCCTGGCTGAGGTCAAATCCCCAGTCCGGGGGACTCCATCCGAAGTCTCCGGCGTTGCAGGCCCCCTGCGGCGTGCAGCCCAGCCAGTTGAAGTTCGATGACGTCGAGTTGTTGGCAGAGATCCAGCGGCCATCGCATCCCGCCTCGACGAAGACCCGGTTGACCGGGCCATCCAGGACCACATATCTCATCACCCGCAGGTAGATGGTGATATCCTCACCGGCAGGCAGGTGGGCAAACGTCCAGTTGGCCTGCCCGGATTCCGGATCTAGCTCTTCCGTAGGCCTGGTCGACGCATCGTAGAACCTGGTTCCAGCGGGGAATACGTCCGTGACGTGAACGGGCCCCAAAGACCGGTTGCCGTCATTGAGTATGCTGATGGTGTAGTTCAGATTGTTCTCATTTGTTCTGTCCCGCTCGCCTCTCTGATAAATGGTCAGGTGCGGCTGGTCGTAATGTTTGACTGCAGTGATGGCCGTGGATCGATTGCTAAAGGCCGTCCCCAGCCTCTCCTTTACGCTGAAGCTGCCCGCATAATCTGAAGTCAGCTCCTGCAACGTCTGGCTGTGGCCCCTCCCGTCCGGCCGTGTGGCCTGGAGGTACCCGGCGTGACGCAGGCCCTCGAACCGGGAGTTCACAGCCATGCTGGTGCCGTTTCGGTCAAGGGCTATCATGCCGTCTCTTTCGATCCTGGAGGCATAGCGGTAAGACTCCTCCACGGATTCGGATGTGACGTGGTTCCTGGCCTGATCCCATTGCGACCACTTCGACCTGTAGCTCACCGACCGGCCCCCGGGAAGCTCGAATTCCGTGGCCTGATGACTTGCCGAGAGGTTGCTTGCTGCCCGGATGGACCGGTTCATGCGAAGGTAGTGCAGCTGCTCCTCCCGGTAGTAGGTGCCGCTCCCGCTCGCTCCCGTTTTAAGCGAAGTGCCTGCATCGCCGCTGACCGCCACTCTGCTGACCGCCGTGGCCCCAGCCAGCCCCCCGGGCCGTCATCCTCACCTGATTTGCGAGCACCCGGGGCTCCCGGCCGGTGTTCAGGCTTCTGTAAGTGTTGACGTAGCCCAATCCCCTGGCAGACTGCTGCAGCTCGAACCTGATCCTGGACTCCTCCGGTGCCCTGACCTCGATGGTTATGGCTCCGGAAGCATAGCCAGGCAGAGTGCCCAGAGTCCACCGATTGTCTGTGCCGCGATCGGGCGCCGGAGTGGCGGATACGAAAGTGACGCCGGAGGGGTAGCTCTCGGTGATCAGCACATCCTGTAGAGCCGATTGGCCCATGTTGGCGTAGGTTATGGTATAGGTCAGACTGCCGCCGGGAGAGACCACATTGGATGAAGCGGTCTTCTTCAGGCTGATCCGGGGGGCCAGGGGTAGGGCCGCCTGGCCGTTGACGAACTCCACGGGGAAGTTGAGGGCGGCCATATCCTCCAGGGATAGCTCCCTCCGGTTGCCCGCCCGGTCGGAGATCATGAGATGCTCCAGCCGCCAGGTGCCTGGCTCGCTGTATCGGGAAAGGATCATGTCCCCGGAGTAGATACAATCCAGGTCGTCCCCGGATATCCGATCATCCGAGTTGAACTGCACCGCAGCCTGCTGCTGGCCGGACGGACTGCTGAACCATGCTGTGGCCACCGAGCAAAAGGTGAACGGCTCTTGGCATCCCAGGCCGCTGAGGTCGTCTGCAAAATGGGCGGCGAAGGTGATCTGCCCGGAGGAGGCGGTGGTGTCGACGGACTTCGGATCGAAGTCGAAGCTGAGCAAATTGGGGGGCACAGTGTCCCACTTCTTGAATTGGTGATTGCCGAAGTCATTGCCCTCAGAATTCTGATCGGTGAGGGTGACAGCGTGCACATTTCCCGGTGGATGAGTCTGTGTCCATCCCGGCTGTTCCACCTCTTGTATCCTGTAGTCGCCAGGGCCAAGGCAGGGGAAAGAGTAGTGACCATTGCCATCTGTTTCCACTGATTCGATGACGTCGCCTCCCTGCAAGAGCTCCATCGTCCAGCCGGGAACTCCCGGCTCACCATCATCTTTGATGCCGTTTTCGTTCAGGTCGTTGAATTTCATCCCGGAAATGAAAAGATCGCCTCCCAGGGGGCTATTTCGAAATTCCGTCGGAAAGCCCAGAGAGATCATGTCCGACCGGGACAGGTCCCGGTGGTTACCCACTCGATCGGAGAGGGTGAGACGCTCAAGGGTCCAGGTCCCTTCCTCGCTGTACCTGGGAACGGTGACTCTGTTTACGTAGACGCCGTCCAGATCGGTCCCTGAAACTCGTATAGCCCCTGGGTTGCCCATTTTCCCGGGACAATAATCGGCCATTTTGAATACAAATAGCTTC
>JAAEEW010000122.1 GCA_013415595.1 Methanosarcinales archaeon
GGGACCCACTCGGTGGGGCTGTTTTCCCAGGGCGGTCAGGCGGCGATCATCGCCGAGGACATCGGGAGGCACAACGCCCTGGACAAGGCCATCGGCCACTGTTTGAGCCACGATCAGCCCCTGGAGGATCTCTTTGCTGCCTCCACCGGCCGCATCTCTTCGGACATGGCCTTGAAGTGCTCCCGGGCCCAGATACCGCTCATCGTCTCCCGGGGGGCCACCACCAGCCTGGCCCTGGCCATCGCCGAAAAGACCGGGCTATCGATCGTGGGCTTTGCCCGGGGGCGGAGGATGAACGTCTACACCAACAGCCATCGGATAAAGGGCCTGGAGTAGGAAAAGCGGGGCGCCGGGGGAGAAACGAGGAAGGGATCCGATCTGAGTCCGAAACCTTCCGGCCTCGTGGCCATCAGAGGGCCAGCATTCTCTCGATCGCACCCCTGGCCCGGGACGCCACCTCTTGAGGAACGCTGACCCTGGGCTGGAGCGTCTGCAGCGACTGGAGGACCTTTTCCAGGTCGGTCTTCTTCATATTCTGGCAGATGGCCTCCTGGCTCAGGGGGAAGAACAGCCGGCCAGGATTGTCCCTGGTAAGCCGATGGATCATTCCGGCCTCGGTGCCGATGATGAACTCCCGGGAGCTGCTCTGTCTGGCGTGCTTGCTCATCCCTGAGGTGCTGCACACCCGGTCGGCCAGGTCGATCACCTCCGGCCCGCACTCTGGATGCACCAGAACCTCCGCCTCAGGATGGCGAATCCTGGCGGCAAGTACCTGCTCAGGAGTTATGCGGCTGTGGACGTAGCAGTGTCCGTCCCAGGGTATGACGGTCTTATCGGTGAATCGGGAGATGTAGCTGGCCAGGTTGGCGTCGGGAGCGAAAATCACCTGCTCCTCATCCAGGGAGTCAGTCACCTGCACCGCATTGGCCGATGTGCAACAGATGTCGCTCTCCGCCTTCACCTCAGCCGTGGAGTTGACATAGCAGACCGCTGCCGCCCCGGGGTAGAGGGCTTTCATGTCCCAGAGCTGCTGCTGGGCAAATCATCTGATAAGGATAAGGATGAAAAATCTTGATTAAAATTATTTATAAATATTATTTTATTCTCCCGGACCGGGGTCGAATACTGCACCTGATGTATAGCAGGCACTTCACTTCTCCACTCATCTCTTTATTGCATCCACTGCTTTTTTCGCCGTCTCCACATCCTGACCGGCAGGATGCCGTCGTCGTAGAACCGGGCGAAGGCCTGGATTCCTGATGGCGGGCCGATGACGATGATGGTGTCCTCGGGCATTAGAACCGTGGACGGGGTGATTGCCGCCACGTCCTGCCCGGCCCGGCTGATGGCGGCCACCGTGCATTCGAAGCGCTTGCTCAGATCCAGCTCCCCCACACATTTGCTGGCCAGCCTGGACCTCTTGCCGATGTGGTGCCACTTGATCTCCAGGCCGTCGTAGAGCATGGCCAGCGCCTCCTCCTCCGCCTGGGCGATCTTGGCCAGCATGTGGCTGGCCACCAGGGGGACCGAGGCCACATAGTCCGCCCCGGCCATGTAGATCTTCTCCGTGGACCGCAGGTAATTCGCCCGGGCGATGATGAAGGCCTGAGGATTCAGGTTCCTGATTATCAGGGTGGAGTAGACCACGTCGCTGTCGTTGTTGAGCATTATCAGAATCCCGCTGGCCTCCTTCACTCCGGCCTTGATCAGCACATCCTCCGAGGCTCCGTCCCCGGCTATGGTCCGAAATTCCTTACCCACCAGGTCCCTTCTGTCCACCACCATCGGATGAATTCCCAGCTCGCAGAGCACCTTGACCACCCGGCGGCCCACATCGCCGTAGCCGGTGACGACAAACGACCCCTCCCGGAGCATGGAGGTGGTCAGATCCCGCAGGCGGGAGAGCTGATCCAGGTCTCCCACGGCCAGGATCAGGGTGTTGGATGCGATCTCCTCCCCTTCACCGAGCTGGCTTACCGGCCTGAAGACCCCCCTTTGCCAGGTGCCTACGATGCTGGCCCCGGTCTCGATGATGGCCGGATCGTGGCTCTTCTTTCCCACCAGAAAGCTCTGGGAGTAGATGGGAATCTCCACCAGCATCAGCTTGCCGAAGAGGGAGATGGCCCCGGGAAATACTCCTTTGCGGGGAGTGGAGGTGATCTGGGCCAGGAATGTTCCAAGAAGGGTCTTGGGGGAGATGATGCGAGAGGCCCCGGCGTAGCCCAGGAACCGGGATCTCCCCAGGTCGTCCACCATGGCGATCACCGTCAGGTCGGAGATGGCCCGCACGGTGAGGATGATGTGGGCGTTGATCTCCTCCTTCTGGTTGGCCAGGAGCATCCTGGCGGAGTGGATGCTGGCGTTCAGCAGGACCTGGCGGTTGGCCGGATCGCCGTAGATGGTGGGAAATCGACGGAATATGCTCCGGGCCACGTCCTCCCGGCTCTCTATCACCAGGTAAGGGATGTTTAGGGCGGTCAGCTTCTCCGCCAGGGTTTCCACGATGGTGTCGTAGCCGCAGATGATTATGTGGTCCTTCATGGGCCTCTCAGGCCTGGAGGGAAGCTCCCGGTTCAGCCGCTCGAACCAGGGGGTGACCATCATGGGCAGGGCCACGGCGAAGAAGATGGTGATCCCGGAGACGGCCACCACGGTGCTGAAAAGCCGGCCCACCTGGCTGTGGAAGACCACGTCCCCGTAGCCGACGGTGGTGATGGTCACCACCACCCAGTAAATGGCGGTCAGAGGCTCGGCGTTCTCCACCTGCCCCTCCATGAACATGAGCTGGATGAAGATGAGGCTGTACATGGCCACCAGCAGCAGCAGCCCCACCAGGAAACCGTAGATCCTGCGCATCGTTAGACTCCCTTCCCCCCTTTTCCTTATAAAGAATCTCCATTGCCCGCCCGGCTCTCAGATTTAATGGCCATCAGACCTCCCCACACTCATGCTTTGCGCCCCTCGAACATCTCCTTTAAGACCGGCATCTCCTCGTGAGGTCCCATCAGGACCACCAGGTCCCCTTCCCGGAGGACCAGGTCCCTGGAATGGGTCAGGGTATCCGAGTTCCTCTTCACCGCCAGGACGTCCACCCCGGGGAACCGGTCCGGGACGAAGGTCTTGCCGTCCAGTGGGGATCCCTTCTCCACCCTGAAGCTCTTGAGTTCCACGTCCTCCAGCTCCAGGTGCAGGTCGCAGACCGGCTGGGTGGACAGCCCCCGGAACATCTGGTAGCCGTCCTGGCGGATCTCCTCCACCAGCTGATTGATGCTCTCCGGGGAGACCAGGTACTGCTCCAACACCCGGGCGAAGATCTCCACCGAGGTCTCGTACTCCTCGGGGATGACCACGTCTGCTCCGGCTTCGGTCAGGGCCTGGACCTCCTTGAGGTAGCGGGTCCGGGCCACGATGTAGAGGTCGGGATTTAGCAGGCGGCTGGTGCTAACGATGCGCCGGGTGCTGTAGGGATCGGAAATGGCTATAACCATTATCCTGGCCTTCTTGATTCCCGCCTGATGGAGCACCATCTCCTGGGTGGCGTCGCCGTATTCGATGGGCAGGCCGCTCTTTCGTACCTCCAGGACGATCTCCGGGTCCGTTTCGATAATGACGTAGGGAATTCCGGCCGACCGGACGGCCTGGGCCAAGTTGCGGCCGTTGACCCCGTAGCCCACTATTATCAGATGGCTTTCCAGGTCCCTGGCTTCCCTGGCCGGGAGATGGTGCTGCTTTCTCTTGAGAATTCTGCCGGGAAGGGGTAGCGTCATCACCCGGTCCGCCACTCCGGGGGCTACAGCCATGATGAAGGAGGTGGCGCCCATGGTGAGCACGGTTACGTCCAGGAACAGCTGGTAGTGGGGAACGGAGAGAAGCCCGCTCTCCAGGCCCACCGAGGAGAGGATGAAGGAGAACTCGCCGATCTGGCTGAGGGAGAGGCCCACCAGGACGGCGATTCGCAGAGGCAGGCCCAGGAACAGGATGGCCAGGCCGGCCACCAGGGCCTTCAGGATCAGGACTCCCAGGGCCAGAAGAACGATGAACCCCGGATTCTGGAAGAGGAGGTCTAAGTCCAGGAGCATGCCGATGGAGACGAAGAAGAAGCTGGTGAAGGCGTCCTTGAGGGGGAGCACGTTTCCGAAGGCCTGGTGGCTGTACTCGGACTCGGAGATGATCAGGCCGGCCAGGAAGGCTCCCAGCCCCAGGGAGAGGCCGGCCATCGCCGTCCCCCAGGCCACGGCCAGACAGATGGTGATCACGGCCAGCAAGAACAGCTCCCGGTCTCTGGTCCTGGCCACCTGGAAGAGGATGGTGGGGACGATGTACTTGGCGCCGGCCACCACCAGGATGATGATGGCCGCCGCCTTGAGGACGATTTGCAGCGGCGGATCGGAGATCCCGCCGCTGGCCCCGGGGAGCATGGAGGTGAGGAGCATCATGGGCACGATCACCACGTCCTGGAAGATCAGGATCCCCAGGGTGGTGCGGCCGTGCAGGCTGTCGAACTCGGCCCGGCTCTGGATCACCCGCAAGACGATGGCCGTGCTGCTGAGGGAGACCAGAAATCCGAGCAGGATGGCCTCGCCGGTGGGAATGCCCAGGCGGGAGGCCAGGGAGTAGACGGCCAGGATGGTGAGCAGCACCTGGAACGATCCGCCCAGCAAGACGTACTTCTTCAGCTGGATGAGGTCTTTGAGGGAGATCTCTATTCCCACGGTGAAGAGCAGGAGGATTACGCCGATCTCCGCCAGGGCTTTGACCTCCTCTCCGGCGTGGACCAGCCCCAGAACCTGGGGGCCGGCCAGGACTCCGGTGAGGAGAAAGCCCACGATGGTGGGCGCCCGGAGCCGGTGGAAGAGGAAGAGGACGAAGATGGAGAGTCCGAATATCACTACTATGTCTCTTAGAAGCAGAAGTTCCATTGCCAGATGCTCCGATGTAAATTGGTTCAGCGGCTTGTTGCCGGAGGCCCAGGCCTCCTCATATTTATAGGAAGTGGGAACATAAAAAACTTCTCACTGGATCTCTGGAAGAACTATTCAATCGCCTGGAGGCAATGGTCCTGGCGTCCCAGGTTCTGCGGTCTCCCGTATCGACAATCAAATGCTAAAACATTTAGCTGCAACCTGTTTTTCCAGGCCCTCTTTGCGGCAAGCGTTAAATACCATCTCACCCCTGATAGGCCACTCATATTTGAGGGACTTTATGGATATCGAGACGCTGAAGAGGCTGGCCCTGCTGGGTGCGGCCAGGGAACAGGTGAGCCTCTCCTCTACGATTCTGGCCTCCCGCACCGGCACCAGCCCCCAGACCGCGGCCAGGAGGCTGGCAGCCCTGGAAGGCCAGGGGCTCATCACCCGCACTCTGACCGCCGAGGGCCAGAAGATCAGGATCACCGAGAAGGGCATCTCTGCCCTGCGGGCGGAGTACATGGACTATCGGAGGATCTTCGAGGAGGGCCAATTCAACCGATTGAGGGGCCGGGTGGCCGGAGGGCTCGGCGAGGGCCAGTACTACATCTCGGTGCAGGGGTACAAAGACCAGTTCAACCGGCTGCTGGGCTTCGATCCCTTCCCCGGCACCCTCAACCTTAAGCTGGAGGAGCCCTTCGTCGAGACCGCCGCCGGCTGCATCCCTATCCTGGGCTTCCGGGACCACAGCCGCACCTTCGGCAGCTGCAATTGCTTCCCGGTGAAGATCCAGGGAATCCAGGGGGCCATCGTCAGGCCGGAGCGCTCCAACTACCCGCCCCACCTGGTGGAGGTCATAGCCCCGGTCAACCTCCGGCAGACCCTGGGGCTCTCCGACGGCGACCTGGTGGAGCTGGTGCTGGAATGAGGGGAGATTCCCGGGGCCTGGGTGACGTCCTTTTGGCCCTCGAAGCCCTCCGGCAGGGCCGCATGGTGCTGCTCTACGACTTCGACGACCGGGAGGGGGAGACGGACCTGGTCATGGCCGCCGGATCAGTGACCCCCGGAGACGTCTTCCACATGCGAAGGGACGCCGGAGGCCTGATGTGCGTGGCCGTGGACCCCCTGGCCTGCTCCCGGCTGGGGATACCCTACATGTCCGACGTGCTGAGGTGCGCCTGCAGCTCCGGCCAGGGCCAGGGCTGCCCGGAAGGATTCCCGGCCATCCGCTCCATCTACGAGCGGGCCGGGGACATTCCCTACGACTCCCGCTCCTCCTTCTCCCTGTGGGTCAACCACCGCCGGACCTACACCGGAATCACGGACATCGATCGGGCCATGACCATCAACAGTCTGGAACGGGTGACCGGGCAGGCCCTGGCCGGAGTGCCCGTGGACTTCGGGGCGGAGTTTCGCTCCCCGGGCCACGTGCCCCTGCTGAGGGCCGCCCCCGGGCTGCTGCAGGAGAGGCGCGGCCAGACGGAGCTGTCCATCGTCCTGGCCAGGGCCGCGGGGATCACCCCGGCCATGGTGGTGTGCGAGATGCTGGACGGAGAGACGGGAAGGGCTCTCTCCAGAGAAGACGCCTGCAGATACGGCCAGGAGCGGGGCCTGGCCTGGGTGGAAGGATTGGAGGTGGAAGAGCTGAACCGCCGCATGGAGGCCGGGGAGCTTGAGCTGTGGGAGATGAGCTGTGGGAAGGAGTTGAGGGAAGGAGCTGAAGGAAAGGAGCGGAGAGAGACAAGCTGAGGGAGATGAGCTGAAAGGCGGCCTGCGATCCACCGATCCATCAATCGATCAAACCGTCAATTCCGTCAGATCCATCAGATGCCCAGCCGGATGTGCTTGATCTCCAGGTACTGCTCCAGCCCGTAGTGGGACAGCTCCCGGCCAAATCCGCTCTGCTTCCAGCCGCCGAAGGGTGCCTGGATCTCGGCCACGTTGTTCACGTTTACCCCCACCCCTCCCGCCTCCAGGCGCTCGGCGGCCAGGAAGGCTGTGGACAGGTCGCTGGTGAAGATGTAAGCTGCCAGTCCGTAGGGGCTGTCGTTGGCCAGCTCCAGGGCCTGATCTACGGTCTGGAAGGTCATGATGGGGGCCACCGGGCCGAAGGTCTCCTCCTGCATGACCAGCATGCTGTGGTCCACGTGGTCCAGGACAGTGGGCAGGAAGAAGAATCCCTTCTCGTACTCCTTCCCCTCCGGCTCCCGTCCGCCGCAAAGCAGCCGGGCCCCTTTCTCCAGGGCGTCGGCGATGTGCTCTCTGGTCTTCTCCCGCTGCTGCTGGCTGAACATGGGCCCCAGATCCACTCCCGGGTCCAGGCCGTCACCCACCTTCAGCCGTTGGGTCTGCTCCACCAGGCGGTTGGTGAACTCTTCCGCCACCTCCTCAGCCACATAGACCCGGTTGACGCTGATGCAGATCTGCCCCATGTTGTTGAAAGCCCGGCGAAGACAGGCCTCCACCGCCCGGTCCAGGTGGGCGTCTTTGCAGACGATGAAGGGGGCGTGGCCGCCCAGCTCCAGGGAGAGGCGCTTCAGGTGCCTGGCGGCGTGCTCCATGATCCACCGGCCGGTGGACGACTCCCCGGTGAAGGCGATCTTTTTGCTGATTGGGTTTTCCACCAGCTCTGCTCCCACCTGGCCCCCGGGGCCGTGGACCACGTTCACCACTCCCGGCGGGGCTCCGGCGTCATGCGCCGTCTGCACGAAGGCCGTGGCCGCCAGGGGGGCCAGGCTGGGGGGCTTGGCCACCACGGTGCAGCCGGCGGCCAGGGCGGGGGCCAGCTTCCAGCTCATGAGGTCCACGGGGAAGTTCCAGGGGGTGATCAGGGCGGCCACTCCCACCGGCTGCCTGATCACCAGGCTCCTGCTGCCGGCCGAGGCCGAGGGCACCAGCTCTCCGAAGATCCGCCGTCCCTCCTCGGCGTAGTAGTCCAGGACGTCGGCCGAGGCCTGGATCTCCCTCCTGGACTCCTTCAGCGGCTTTCCCTGCTCCAGGGTCAGGAGCCGGGCCAGATCCTCCTGGCGCTCCCGCACCAGATCGGCGGCCCGGTGCAGGATCTTTCCCCGGGCTGCCGGGGAGGTGGCCGCCCAGGCCGGAAAGGCCCTCTCTGCCGCCTCCAGGGCCGCCCGGGCCTCCTCCCGTCCGCCCAAGAATACCTGGCCCACCGGCTCCTGGTTGGCCGGATTCCTGATCACCGCCGTCCTGCCGGAGAGGGATTTCACCTGCTCTCCATCTATCAACATCATGGTCTGGTACATCTAACATCACCCCGACTGCCCGGCCGCCTGGATTCCTGGAGCCCTGAGTCGATGAGCCGCCTGATCAATCATCTGGACCCAGATCCCTGTCTTTTGTTTTTTTGCCAGCCATATGCAAGAGACCGGCATAACCGCTGCCTCTGGTCCAGCCGCAAGATCAGAACTCTGCCCTCATTTACTCTCATTTACTCTCATTACCCTCATTTAATTTCATTTGATCTCATTTACACTCATTGCTCTCATCTCCTCCAATTTCAAGATGATGATCCTCCCTTCCCGCTCCACCCAAAAACGGCAACCTTAATCTGGAGGAGAATGAAGACTATCGACGGCGATGATGATCATGAACGAAAAAGAGAGCGAGCAGAAGGACCGGCCCGGGAAGAGCAGGGCCAAGGGCAGAAGAAAGGAAGAGAGGGCCTCCACCTATCAATCGGTCAAATGCAGCGCCGTATCCGCAGAGCGTCGATCGGAGAGGTCGGCGGACGTGGCCGTGGAGGCGGTGGTGAACATAATGCTGGACGGAAACTGGATCACCATCCTCCTGGCCCTGCCCGACCAGCTCGACGCCCTGGCCGCCGGATTCCTGGTCTGCGAGGGAATCGTGGACGCCTTCTCCGACCTGAAGTCGGTCACCCCCCAAGGGGCAGCGGTGATCTGCGAGAGCAGGAACAAGAAGCCTCCCTCGGCCATGGTCTCCCAGGGTGAGGGGCCCATGTCCACCGAGGGCATCCCCAGGATCGACTCCAGCCTCAGGGTGAAGGCCGCCATCGTCCGTGAGGCGGCCGGGAAGCTGCAGGAGATCTCGGTGCTGGGAAAACGGACCTCCGGAACCCACTCCACCCTGATCTGCAACCCCGCCGGAGAGATGGTCTCCTTCAGCGAGGACGTCTCCCGGTCCTGTTCTGTGGACAAGGCGGTGGGAGAGGCTCTGATCAAAGGGTCGGACCTATCCCAGTGCGCCCTGATCACCACCGGCCGCATCTCGGCGGTCACCGCCCTCAAGTCGGCCAGGGCGGGACTTCCGGTAATGGTGAGCCTCTCCGGGATTCTCAGCTCCGGCATTGAGGTGGCCCAGCGGCTGGGGATGACCCTGGCCGTCTGTCCAGGCGGTCCGGAGGTGTGCGCCTACACCAGGGCGGAGAGAATAGAGCCCTGAATGGACAACGCCCCGGCCTTCAGGTTGAAGGGGGGAGATTCCCCGACCGGGCGAACATCTCCCGGGCCCGAAAAGGGATCACGAACGGCCAGGAGACTAGAGCCCAGCCAGGGGACGGGGAACTTCCAGGGACTGGAGAAAAAAAACTTGAATATCCGCGAAAACATGAAGGCCCGGGAGGAGGGCCCCCGGGCGGTCCACTGCTCCACCGAGGACTGCGCCTACTGCCGGGGTTCGGGGCGGGTGGAGGCCGACGACGGCGGTGAGGGGGATGTCTGCGACATGCAGATTGTCTGCGATGTGCGGGAAGGGCAGGGGGCGGAGGAGAGGAGCTGCCCCGGTTGCTCCGGCCAGGGCCGGGTGCAGGTGGCCCTGCCTGCCAGGAAGTGCGCCTACTGCCGGGGGACCGGCCAGACCTGTCAGGGCCCCTGCCCGGCCTGCGGGGGATGCGGCTGGATGGAAAGGCAGGGCTGAAAGGCCGTCCCGTTTATCCGCTCCTGCATGATCCAATCATGGCCAGCCGCGGCGGCGGTCAAGTCAGATCCTCCTCTTTTCGCCCCTTTGCTCGTCTTTAGTCGCCTTTGCTCGTCTTTCCTCCCCTTTTCCTGCCCGTCCTCCTTGATCCCCGTCTCATTCGTTCATTCCTTTCGCTACTGCCCCTTTCCCTTTCCTATGCTCAATCTTCGAACGGCAGAGCAACAGGAAGGTCTCGGTCCGTCCGGCTAGCCAGTCCGAAAGCTGATCGTCTTCGCTGGCCACGGCCACCCCTGCCCCCTTCCACCGGCCGCCGTCCATTCCCGCCCGGCGAAACTCCAGGCAGTGGATCTGGTGGGGGCAGCGGAAGCGGGGCGTTTTATCCAGGTCCAGCATGTACCAGCAGAGAACGGTCCACCCGGCCGTGGCCGCCTTGTAGAACAGGTCCTCGGAGTCCTCCACGTCCTCCTGGCCGGTGTAGGGAGAGTCGATCAGCAGGAGGCCGGGGTCTGAGACCTCCACCAGCCGCTCCACCCCTCCGAATCCGTCTCCCAGATGGAAGCTCACCAGGTGGGGGGAGAAGTCCTGGGACCAGGCCCGCTGCAGCAGGGGGTTGATGTCCCACAGCTCGGCCTGGAGGGAGACTCCCAGCTCCTGGGCCACGTTCAGGACCAGCTGGGACGACCCGGGGTAGCGCAGGAGTCCTTCCGGGTTCATCCGGGACAGGATGCGAAAGTAAGGGAATTGCAGTAGCTCAGGGGCAGGCGGCCAGAGTCTGCCCACTCCGCCCTTCCACTCGCCGACCAGGGGAAGGGAGTACTCCCGCCAGCCGGTGTGGCTCTCGGCGTAGAGAAGGTGGGGGTCCAGGATGAGCAGGTGGTGGGCGGCCTCGGTGAGGATCAGGTGCTTCCAGACGTCGCCGGCGTTGCCCACGTGGGAGGTGTGGTCGTAGATCATCAGCGTCCTTTGAATCCAGAGAGTTCAGGGGAGAAATATTTTGTGGGCTAGAATATTCTTCCCCCAGAAATGTAATTCCCGATCCCTGGCCCGTGGACCGGCCGCGCTCCCGGTTGCAAGTCCCTGCTCGGACCCAGGATGTCAGCAATGATAACGGCGGTAGCAGCGATAAAAGCAGATGATTCTGACGCTAATTGACCCGCCGGCTGCTCCTGGCCTTCAATGCGGACTTATTCTTCTGCAGCTCCTTTAGCCTGGACTGCAGGGCGGCCAGGCTCACATCGTGATCGATGGCCGCGGCCAGGAGGTCGCCGTAGCCTCCGGCAGCCTCCCGGAGGATGGCGTCCAGGTCCTTCTTGGCTGGCTGTTTTGTAACCTGCATTTTCAACAACTCTGAGATTATCATTAACTTTTATACATTATAAATTTATGTTTGGAGAGCGGGATGACGACTTGAAAAGCCTGGTTGAGACCCTCTCCACTCTGAGAAGCGTAGCCCACTGACTGATTGTTCCAGAC
>JAAEEW010000123.1 GCA_013415595.1 Methanosarcinales archaeon
CAGCACCCCCTGATCAGAGAGATCATGGATAACATGAGGAAGGCCGGGGCGGCCTGTTCCGGACGCAGCTCCTTTGGGCCCACCGTCTACGCAGTTACCGATACCCAGACCAGGGAGGTGGAGGCCGCCGCCCGGGAGGTCATGGACCAGGTGGGAGGGGAGGTGCTGGTCACCAGGTCGAGAAACCGGGGGGCCCGGGTGCGCACTACCTGAACTTTTTAAAACGCCTTTCAAGGCCCGGTCGAATGACAATCATTTATTTAAAAGTGTTGATTTAAATGGAAGAGATTCGTTCACTTCTGGAGAAGCTCAGCAACGCCCACGGAATATCGGGCCGGGAGGGCTCGGTGCAGCAGGTGATCCAGGCGGAGATAGCGCCTTACGTGGACCAGGTCAGCACCGACGCTCTGGGGAACCTGGTGGCCGTGAAGAAGGGGTACAGGCCCTCCATCATGATCGCCGCCCACGCCGACGAGATCGGCCTCATGACCAAGTACGTGGACGAGAAGGGCTTTCTCCGGTTCGTCAAGATCGGGGGCTGGTTCGACCAGACTCTGCTCAACCAGAGGGTGCTGGTGCACTCTAAGAACGGCCCGGTGGTGGGGGTCATCGGATCCAAGCCGCCCCACGTGATGAAGGACGAGGACCGCAAGAAGCCGGTGGAGGCTTCAGACATGTTCATCGATGTGGGCTGCAAGGACCAGAAAGAAGTTGAGGCCCTGGGAATCGGGCCGGGAACCCCCATATCCATCGACCGCACCTTCGCCCCGCTGCAGGGGGATAAAGTCACCGGCAAGGCCTTCGACAACCGGGCGGGAGTGGTGGTCATGATCGAGGCTCTCCGGCGCACCAAATGTCAGTCCCAGATCTACGCCGTCAGCACCACCATGGAAGAGGTGGGCCTCAAGGGGGCCAAGACCAGCGCCTTTGGCATCGACCCGGACCTGGCCCTGGTGACCGACGTCACCATCCCCGGGGATCACCCTGGAATCGAGAAGAAGGACTCCGCCCTGGAGATGGGCAAGGGCCCGGTGATCACCGTGGTGGACGCCTCGGGCCGGGGTCTGATCGCCGACGAGAGAATCATCCGATGGCTGCAGGAGACGGCCCGGGAGTCGGGCATCGACGTGCAGCTCGACGTCTCCGGCGGAGGGACCACTGATGCCACCAACATCCAGCTGACCCGGTCGGGAATACCGGTGGGTGTGGTCAGCATCGCCACCAGGTACATTCACTCTCCGGTGGAGGTGCTGAGCCTGACGGACCTGGACCGGTCTGCAGAGCTGCTGGCCAGGGCCCTGGAGACGGCTCCGAAGTACTTCAAGATCTAAAGGGGCAAGAAAAGATAATTGCGAAGACTTGATCGCTGGACCGCCCTGGGGCGTCCAGCGAATTAAATCCTCATTTTTTGATCAGCTTCCACCGATCAGGCTGATAACGAAGTATGCAAGAATTGTGCCGATGACGAATACAACGGCAAAAGCCCCGTACACCATGCTGTCGGCTATCATGAACTCAGTCATTTTATCTCACTACCAGAACAGGCACTGTCGCCCAGTATAATACCTTCTGAACCACGCTTCCTATGAGCAGCTTGGAGACGCCGCTCTCACCATGGCTTCCCATGACGATGAGGTCTGCGTTCTCAGTGCTGGCTGCATCTATGACCATGTTGGCCGGTGCGCCCATGCGAACGGCGGTCTCTACTGCGACCCCCGCCTCATCGCCTATGGCCTTTATGAACTGGACAGCCTTCTCACCAGTGGCCTGAAGCTTGGCCTCTACCTCTTTCTTATCGGACCCAAGTGACCTAACCGCGCTGGTGACAACGATCTCGTTCACAACATAGAGTGCAATGACCTTAGCTCCCAGGGCCTTCGCCAGCTCTATGCCCTCCTTTGCAGCGAGCTTGGATTTATCTGAGCCGTCTGTGGCAATCAAAATCCGCTTGTACATCCTAATCCCACCTTTGGACCACTATCATATCCGACTTGGTATAAATAGCTATCTTCCTGATTCTAGCATCCGCAGGGCCAATAGCGCCGCATTTGCACCATTGTCGATGCCCACGCAAGCCACCGGAACTCCGGGAGGCATCTGCACTATGGAAAGCAGGGCGTCTATTCCCAGCAGCTTGCCGGAGACCGGCACCCCGATCACCGGACGGGGGGTGCGGGCGGCGATGACGCCAGGCAGGGCTGCGGATAGTCCGGCAACGGCGATGAAGATCCTGGCGTCCGACTCCTCGATGTACCTGTCCAGCTCCTGGGGATTTCTGTGGGCGGAGAGCACCCGGTGCTCGTATCCGGCGCCATGTTCGTCCAGAGTCTGCAGAATTTTGTCCACTATGGGTTGGTCTGACTTCGACCCCGAGATTACAGCTATCTCCGGCATCCTACTGCTCCTTTTTCGACAGATGGTTCTGTTTCATCAGAATTCTGGTTCATCAAAAACCGCTGCCGATCCTTGCTCATCTTTATCAGAATCTGGAAGACCTCTCCCACCGCCACGGCATCGAGATCCAGCTCCTTTGCCATCTCCGTCACCCTGGCCAGGACCTGCCTCTCCCGTTCGGCGTCGTCTATTCCCGCCCCCATGGCCAGCTTCGCCTCCAGGATGTCCTTGGCCAGGCAGGTTCGCCTGTGGATCAATCCCACGATCTCGTCGTCTATCCGGTGAATCTGCAGGCGGTGTTCCC
The DNA here is from genome assembly GCA_013415595.1 of Methanosarcinales archaeon. Lineage (GTDB taxonomy): Archaea > Halobacteriota > Methanosarcinia > Methanotrichales > Methanotrichaceae > JAAEEW01. The sequence goes on from JAAEEW010000123.1 coordinate 2,699, forward strand.
ATAGGTCCAACTAGATCCCTCGTCCCCGGCTTGCGCCCTGATTGTTTATCTCCGTTTTTATCACTCTGCCCCCCAGATCCTCCCAGGCCGACCTGACGTCATCCAGGCTGTCCCCGTCCACCAGGGCGGCGTAGGAGGGGCCGGTCCCGGAGAGGCTGGCGGCGCTGGCTCCCGCGGCCAGGGCCAGGACGGAGGGCTCCGTCGGGCGCTTCAGGGCTGCGCAGTAGAGGAGGCCGTTTAAGGTCATGGCCCGGCGAAAGTCCCCCTTCAGGGCCAGCTCGAAGGCCAGGTCGGCCAGGGGGGACATGAGCCTGGACCTGGTCACGTCGGTCTGGCTGCTGAAGGCCCTCTCCTCCGGGACCAGCAGGAGGACGGAGGAGTCCATCTCCACCCTATGCAGCAGGGCCTTCTCCCGGTTGTCGGTGACCACCACACCCCCCAGCATGGAGGCGCAGGCGTCGTCGAAGGCCCCGGTGATGGTCACTCCCACCTCCAGCGCCGCCTGGACTCCTATTCGCGCCGCCTCCAGGAGGTCCAGCTCCTGTCCCAGGGCGTCCAGGGTGGCCAGAACGGCGGCGTTGGCTGCGGCGCTGCTGGATTTAAGGCCGCTGGCCACCGGTATCTCGCTCTTTGTCCTCACCGTGCCGCCACAGGTCAGGCCGTATCGCTGCAGGGTCAGCTCCACCGCCCGGACGATGAGCCGGTTGTCCACATCGGGGACCAGTCCCTGGATCCCCTCCGATCCGTCCAGCTCCACATAAGCCCGGGTCCTGAGGTTCACCCCGAAGGCCGAGCCCTTCCAGTTGGCCACGGCGTTGAGGATGGTGGCCGCCCCCAGTGCAAAGGCAAATCCTCTCAAAGCAAGAGTCCCCCTCAGGATAGCTCCATCTCGATGATCTTCTTCAGCTTGTCCAGCTCCTTGACCACGTCCTCTTTTCCTTCCCGGGAGAATCTGGCGGAGAGCTTCTCCAGGTAGTCTATCTCGGTCACGGTGGAGACGAAGCTGGGCTCGTAGTTCCCGAGCAGGTAGAGGGGCATGACCTCCACCCCGCCCTTGTTGGTCTGCTCCTCCAGCCCCTTGACCACGATCACAAAGGTGTAGGTGCGGTAGCCCAGGCCCCGGGCGATGTTCTTGGCGAAGCTGTCCATCTGCTGAATTCTCCGGGAAGAGAGGTTCTTGTAGGCGGCCACAGAGTCTTTGTACTCCACGAACATGGCTGAGTCCTCGGACCACAAAATGGCATCATACTCCACGATGGCGATGGAGTTTCTCTCCGCGACCACGTTGAACAGCACTCCGCGACACCAGTTGATGTTCAGGTGCAGCCGAAAATCGGTCTCGGTAGCCGGTGTTGGCCGTGGCTTCAGGACGTAAGGGTCGCTACGGAGTTCTATCATGCTTCCACCATTTTCCCCGGTTGAATTAAAGGATTTTTCCGAGGCCCCGGGCGGGAAACGATCTGGATATTCACTTCCCGGCTCACTCCCAGCCCCGCCCTCCGGCGCGAAAATCTTCCCCGGGCGGCCCTCTCAGACATAATTCCCGGCGACGGGACCTCAGGTCCGCCGTCTGGCCAGCGGGGGGGGCGCCAGGGCCCTCGGGCTCAATCCTCATCCTCGCAGGAGATTTCCGATCAGGGCGGGAATGACCCCCGGCCTGGCCCCGGCCACGGTGAGGCTGGCCTTCAGGGCCTTTCGGGCCAGGGAGCCGGGGGCGATGAGGTCTTTATCCCGCAGCGCCTCCACCAGGGCGTCGATGTCCCGGTCGTCCATCTCCAGCAGGGTGTTCATGGACGCCCGGGCCAGTCTATACTCCTGGCCCAGCTCCTTGCTCCACAGCTTCTGGTACCTGGAGAGGGCCTGCTGGGAGACGTCTCCGTCCCGGGCGGCCTGGCCTGCCACCTCCCCGCAGATCTGGCCGGCGCGCATGCCGTAGGCCAGGCCGCTTTGGCCCGCCGCGCCTCCGGTGACCATCAGTCCCCGGGCGGCCAGCTCTCCGGGAACGGTGGCGATGGGGTCTCCGCCGGTTCTCACCCTCAGGATCTTCAGGCCCCTGATATCCGGATAGGCAGAGGACTTGTGCTCCTGGAATCGTCTCCGGAAGCGGTCGAAGAAGGGCCTGACCGCCCTACCCTGGCGTCTGACGAAGACCCCCAGGGTGGCCAAGTCTCCTCCGCCGGGGGAGAAGGTGGCCTTCCAGCCCGGAGCCAGGCTGCCGATCCAGTACTCGAAGAAGGGCTCCTCCCCCAGCCCCGGATGCTCCACCTCTGCCTCCAGGGCCCAGGCCACGTCCTCCGGGTGTCGCATGGGGATGAGCCCCTGGCTCCTGGCCAGGCAGGAGTCCACGCCGGCGGCGTCTAGCACCACCCGGGCCTCGATCTCATCTCCATCCGCCCTGGCCAGACGGCTCTCCCCGGACCAGGCCAGATCCTGGACCCGGGCCTCCAGAAGCTCCACCCCCTGCTTCTCGGCCCCACGTAGCAGGCTCTGGTCCATTCGTCTCCGGTCCAGGAAGTAGCCCGGAGCCGGGATCTCCACGGCGTGGCCGGCGGGGGAGATGATTCTCATCCCCTTCAGGGAATGCCTGACCAGGGAGCGGTCGACGGTCATGCCGACCCGACGGGCCATGCCCTCAAACAGGGTGTTCGCGGGGTGCTCTCCGTCCAGGTCCCCGTCTGCCAGGATCACCCGGGCCCCGGCCAAAGCGGCATGGGTGGCGGCCATGATTCCCGCCGGGGAAGCCCCCACCACCAGTACGTCGGCCTTCATGGACTATGCCAGAAGCGGGGCATCAGATCAACCTTTCTGACCCCCCTCTTCGTTCTTGATTCGCCCGGGAATTCATCCATCCACCTGGCCATCCCGATTCGTCCGGCGTTATCGATTCGCTCAGATCTCCCCATCCGCTCAGCCTTCCGATCCACCCCGGCGTTACTGATTCGCTCAGACTTTACGATTGCGCTCAATCTTCCCGCATCAGGGAGCAATCGCGGTTAGGTGACCCATTCAGACTCCGTCCGCCTCAGATTCTCTGAAAGCCCCGGCGGGTGGGATTTCGGACGGTGCACAGTTCTGATAATAGGGGATGAAGTGATCTGTCGCAGGGGGGAATCGTCTTTGAGAAAGGGTATGGAAGCTGTATTGGAAGGTATTGAGGAAGAGCGCTGGCGGCCCAGGGGCACGATATGGCGCCAGGCTGCAAAAAAATCCTGCAAAATTAAATTTATGGGACCCGGGAGCGTCCCGGATCAGGCAGAGATCTTGGTCTTGGCAATGTATTTGATGAGGTCCGGGCCAAGGCGTGCGGTCTTCTGGATCTCCTCGAACATCTCCTCGAAGGGCATTCCCTTGTTGATCATGGAGCGTATCTCGTCCATGGTGCTCTCGTGTACCGTGAAGTACTCATCCAGGTCCTTTCGGTGGCCCCAGACGTCTCCTTCCAGCAGCTCGATGCCCTGCATCTCCAGGAACACGTTGATGGCATTGGACATGGTCTTCCGGTAGGACGGCGGAACCTGGATCACCCTGAGCCTGGGGCATTTCTGCATCAGATTGAGGAAGTCGACGTTGGACGCCCGGAATGCCAGGTGGACCATTTTCTCGTTAGGACTTAACGAATTTATCTCTGATTTGGAACTTACTACTCTAAGCCTCATAGTCTCTCACAATACCCATGGACTATAACATATTATTAATAGACACTTGTGATGTATACAAGCGTATAGAAATGATTTGGCTGAGGATATGCATATGAAATAAAAAAATCAAGTACGCACTCTTGTACCGAAATGATCGGAAGTGTACTATTGAATTATCCCGGGATTCAGATCCACTTCAGGCGGGCTGGAAAGCCGTCATCATGCCCTCAGTGGCATTGCTCAGCCGCCCGGCTCCTGAGGCAAGATTGGATGAATGTCTGGCACAATGGCTCATTGCATATCATGACGAATGCAAAATATTTCCATTCTCCCAGTACCTTTAAATAAGATATTATGGTTTCAGGTGGAGGACTGGGGCCTGAATAGCCGCAAGTCTATATTTGCGAAATCAAGGTTTGATCAAACAAACACCAGTGATCCTTCCAAAACCAGCACCCTGGATGGGCGAGCCGGGAAGGATCACACCCCCGATAAGTGTCTCATTGGACCCGCTTGCCGTTCTGGAGGAAGGTCCAGCGGTCCAGTGGCGCTCGTTTAGGCCTGTGAAAGGGCGAGGCATCGAATGGAGGAGCATCCAAGGAGATCTCCGCGTACATGCTGGAATTTGAGTGCCGCTTAACACCATCAGCGTTAGATGAGATGGCGATCCGGGCTGGCTGTCGGCTGGCTAGTAATCATCGAAGGAGTTTTAAGTAAAGGGGATCATATAGGAGGAGATCTTTATGGGCAGGGTAAGGCTAACTGAGACGGTATTCCGAGATGCTCACCAATCGCTGCTGGCGACCAGGATGAGGACCAGGGATATGTTGCCTATAGCGGAGCTTCTCGATCAGGTCGGGTTCTTCTCGCTAGAGGTATGGGGCGGCGCGACCTTCGACACCTGCATCAGGTATCTCAACGAGGATCCCTGGGAGAGGCTCAGGGCTCTGAAGAAAGCGATGCCCAACACGCCGATGCAGATGCTCCTCCGGGGCCAGAACCTGGTGGGATACAGGCATTATTCCGACGACCTGGTGGAGAAGTTCGTGGAGAGGGCGGCGGCAAACGGCGTGGACATCTTCAGGATTTTCGACGCCGTCAACGACATCCGCAACATGGAGAAGTCCATCAAAGTGGCCAAGTCCGTGGGCGCCCACGTGCAGGGCGCGGTATCTTACACCACCAGTCCGGTTCACACCATTGAGCAGTTCACCAAATTCTGCATCAAGCTGGCCGATCTGGGTTGCGATTCACTGTGCATCAAAGACATGGCCGGGCTCATGACCCCCCATGCAGCCGAGGAGATAGTGAAAGCCATCAAGGAAGAGGTACACCTCCCGGTCAACCTTCACTCTCACTGCACTGCCGGCATAGCCCCCATGAGCTACCTATTCGCCTCCGAGGCCGGAGTGGACATTCTGGACACTGCTATGTCTCCCCTGGCCTGGGGAAGCTCCCAGCCACCCACGGAGAGCATCGTAGCCGCATTGCAGGGCACGCCCTACGACACCGGCCTGGACCTGGAGCTGCTTACGGAGATCAAGAGGTACTTCGAGAAGATCATGGAGATCTACTCTCCGGTCTTCAACCCCATATCGGCGAAGCTGGACACCAACGTCCTGGTCTATCAGGTGCCTGGAGGCATGCTGTCCAACCTGGTCTCCCAGCTGATAGAGCAGAAGGCCATGGACAAGTACGACGAAGTCCTGGCGGAGATTCCAAAGGTCAGGGCCGACCTGGGCTATCCCCCCCTGGTGACCCCCACCAGCCAGATCGTGGGCACCCAGGCGGTGCTGAACGTCATCACCGGCGAGCGCTACAAGATGGTCCCAAAGGAGGTCCGGGACTACGTCAAGGGCCTCTACGGCAAGCCCCCGGCGGAGATAGAGGCTAAGATCCGCATCAAGATCCTGGAGGACGAGGAGCCCATCACCGTTCGTCCCGCCGACCTGCTGCCTCCGGAGTACGAGGCGGCCAAGAGGGAGGTCGACGGCCTGGGATTGGCCAGGAAGGAGGAGGACTACCTCACCTACGCCCTGTACCCCCAGGTGGCCCTGAAGTTCCTGAAGGGACTGGCGGAGGAGGAGCCTCTGGTCAAGAAGTCGCCAAAGACGGAGGCCTCTGCCGGCGGACGGATGAGCATGAACGGTCCGGCGGCCTTCAGCGTGGAGGTGGACGGAGAGTCCTACCTGGTGAAGGTGGCCCCGGCGGGAATGACCATTCAGGAGTCCCAGCCCAAGGCGCCCAGCGACGGCGTCACCGCCCCCATGCAGGGCGTGGTGATCAAATACAAGGTCAAGAAGGGCGACATGGTGAAGAAGGGCGACGTGGTGGCCGTCCTGGAGGCCATGAAGATGGAAAACCCCATCTACGCCAACAAGAGCGGAGCGGTCAAGGACATTCACGTCCCCGAGGGGACGACGGTTGGCGCCGGCGACGTGCTGATGTCCATCGAGTGAAGCGTCCGGTGATTCATAATCGGTGATTTCATAATAATGGTGATTTGCAGGTGATGCAATGTCGGTAAAGAGAGAGCAGGTCCTCATAGAGGCTTTACCCTACATCCGTGAGTTCTACGATTCCATAATGTTCTACAATATAGGTGGATCCATCATGTCCAACCGGGAGATCCTGGAGGACTTCATCCAGGATATCATCCTTTTGCGTTACGTGGGCGTCCACCCGGTGGTCGTTCACGGCGGAGGGCCGGAGATCTCCGGAGCTATGGAGCGGTTTGGCAAGAAGGCGGAGTTTGTGGGCGGCCTGAGGGTCACCGACCGGGAGACTCTGGAGATAGCCAGAATGGTGCTGGTGGGCAACATCAACGCCGAGATGGTCTCCCTCATCGGCAAGTACGGCGGCAAGGGCATCGGCCTATCCGGAAAGGACGGCCAGCTCATCATGGCCCGGAAGAAGGCACCGGTAACGGTTAAGGGGACCAACGAGCAGGTGGACCTGGGCTATGTGGGCGAGGTGGACCGGATCAATCCGGAGATAATCATGATCACCGCCGGCAAGGGATACATTCCGGTGATATCACCCATAGCCGTGGACAAGGACGGCAACAGCTTCAACGTAAACGCCGACACCGCCGCCGGGGCCATAGCCGTCTCCCTGATGGCCAAGAAGCTCCTCTCCATCACCGACGTGGAGGGAGTCAGAAGGAATGCCGACGACCCCAAGAGCGTCATCTCCCGGTTCACGGCTTCGGAGTTCGATCAACTGGTGGACGATGGGATCATCAAGGGCGGAATGATTCCCAAGGTGGAGGCCTGCGTGCGGGCCGTAGAGAAGGGCGTGGAGAGGGCTCACATCATCGACGGCAGAATTCCGCACGCCATCCTGCTGGAGCTTTTCACCGACTCCGGCGTGGGCACCATGGTCAACGGCAAGTAAAGCTGCGGCAAAACCGCAAGCAGGGACGGAAAAGGGAAGGGCATCAGGGCCAGGAGGTCCTGGCGGCCCGTCATATTTTCTCCCATCGTATTTTCTTCTTGCCCGGGAGCTATCTCTGTTCTGCAGTTATCTTCTTCGATTCGATCGCTATTTGGGCTTGCGGTCGATCCTGTCCATGAGGTACTCGGCGTCCGGGTCCTTGGCCACCCAGGCTTTCAACGCCGCTGCGTCGCTCTTCTTGCCCTCCTTGGCGTAGCCCAGGAACTTGAGAATGGAGTTGAACCCTTCAGTGCCGGCGCTGATGATCATGGCTGTCAGCACGGCGTCCATTATGTCGTACCCGTCCAGGCCCATGGGCCTGAGCACCCGCATTCCGGTGCCAAAGGCGATGAGCAGGCCGATGGCCATGGAGACCAGGCCCAGCACCAGGCGCTTGTCCTTCTCCCCGATGGCCCGGACCACGATTGGGTCCAGGATCTCCAGCAGTTGCTGTATGGCCAGTCCGGCGGCGAAGATGGGCACCAGGTCTCTTATTAGCTGATCCACCATTAGCATTCCTCTGGATTTGAAATAGCCAAACGAACGATGACTGCTCAGCTAATTAATACATGACTTGATAAGTATTTTGCGGTCGAAAATATTTGCCCGGATTGCGGTCTTCCCGGCCAGGGCTGCAGATGGGGCCCCTCTTCAACAGACCTCTCCCGGGCACCGATCCGGCCCAGGATAACGGCTTTATGGTTTCCTGGCTGCCGCCTGTATCCGGGACCGGGCACCTCTGGCCCTTCCACGGTGGACGGTCTATTTGCCAGGCCTCGCCATGCCGCCACGGCGCTTTGGGATCATCGGTCTCGCCTGGTGCGGCGCCGGTCGGCCTTGGTGGGCCGGCGGTATCCCCAGCTGGGCCGGGTTGTGGAGGGCCACCTGATCTGCACGTCGGGAAACTCGAACCTGGCGATGACCGGGGCGTGGTCCGATTCGGGGTAAAATATCCGGGGAGTGTCATTGACGGACATGTCGTGCAGCATCTCGTTGTGGATCTCGGAGCCCCTGAAGTAGGCCAGGAGGGTTCGCGAGACCAGGATGTGATCCAGCATCTTTCCCTGGCCGTTGTGCAGCAGGGAGAAGCGGGCCGGCTCGGGGATGTTTCTCTCGCAGGGGATCATGACCCGGGGGGCCAGGTCGGTGTTTCCGGTATTCTCCACCTCGCCCTTGATGGCCTCCAGGGGCACCTCCTCCAGGTCGGCGTTGAAGTCGCCGCAAACGGCTATCAGGCCGTTGGCGTTGGCATCGAAGAGCTGGTCGATCAGCATCCGGGTCTCCAGGGCCTGGCCGAGCCTCTTTAAGGAGGAGATGAAGAACCCCTCGGCCCAGCCGGAGGCCGTCTTCCAGGTGCGCTCGTCCAGGCGGTGGCCGGCGATGCTGGAGGGGCGGCGGGACTTGAGGTGGAGGTTGATCACGTGCATGGCCAGGTCGCTGGTTATCCTGATCTTGGCGTATAGTATGGGCCGCTCCCAGGAGATCTCCCGGGCCTCGTTCTCCTTGGGCTTTGCGGTGACCTTCTGGTACTTGGGGGCCGGGGCGTACTCGTGCATGTACTGGTGGTGCTCCAGAATCTCGAACCGGCTGAGGATGGCCAGGTTGCGCTCGTCGTAGAGGTTGCCGTCGTCGGAGGTGGTGATGATCTTCTGGTAGCCGGCGTAGGGAGTCCCCTCCAGCAGCCGGTTCAGAGCCCGGGGACGGCATTGATGGTGCTCGTGCTGGCCGTTTATCTCCTGCAGACAGACAATATCGGCATTGAGCCTCACCAGCTGGGGACGCATCACGGCAATTCTCTCCTCCAGGCTGGGCTTTTGCCCCGGTCGGTCGTCTAAGTTCCACAGGTTGAATGTTGCAATGCGCAGCTTGGTGGGCATTGAGACCACCACTTGCCGCCAAAGATAAAATCGGTTTCCCTCCGGAAGGCGGTCCGCTCTGACCATTTCTGGCGAGCTCAAGCTCATTCCAGGGACCGGCGCTCCGGACTCTTCCGGGCCGGGAAATCTTAAATAGAGCCGGAAATAATTTTCAAAATATGTATTCTGATGAAGAAAAGAAGGTGATAATCGAAAAATGGCTGCGAGAGGAGGGATTCCAGGTGTCCGAGGCCCCGGACTCCGGCTCCACCTTCAACTTCTCCGTAGATGCCGGGGGAATCCGGCTGCACGTCATCCAGAATCCCGATCAGCAGGACAAGATTCTGATAATCTCCGGCGTGGACATCCCCCTGGAGATAGAAAATAAGCTCTCCTCCATGAGCCTGGAGCGAAAGAGGGCCTTCCTGTGGAGCCTGCGCTTCGGCCTCCTGCAGCTGCGGGTCAGCTCCAGCCCTGTAGCCCTGCCCCTGAAGCTGAAGGTGGTCAACGCCGCCTACTACGACGGGCTGAACAAGAACCTGTTCATGGAGAGGCTGCTGGACGTCCACCGGGCCATCGTGTGCATCAACTGGAACATCGAGCGGGCCCTGGGAGAGCCCGGGCCGGTGCCGGACCTATCTTACATCGGATAAGAGAACGATCGGATCAGACAAAATGGGAAGGCCAGCCAGGGCCCGGGATCCTGGACCAGGGCCCGGCCGGCCGGTCTCCGGCTTTGTTATGCCGGGAAAGACCTATTTCGCTCCCCCGGCCGGCGGGGTGAAGACCCGGGTGGCCAGCTCCTTGTCCAGCATGTACAGCAGGCCCACCCCCTTCTCGTCGCCTACCATCCTCACCTTCTTGACGATCTCCTCGGCGTTCTCCTCTTCCTCCACCTGCTCGTTGACGAACCACTGCAGCATGCTCCAGGCGGCGTGATCCTTCTCTGCGATGGCCAGGTCCACCAGGCCGCTTATGAGGCCGGTCACCTTTCGCTCGTGGGCCAGGACGTCCTCAAACACCTTCAGGGGAGAGGCCCACTCCTCCGGCGGCTGGTCGATCTGCAGCAGAGTGACCCTGCCTCCCCGGCTGACGATGTAGTCGTAGAACTTCATGGCGTGAAAGAGCTCTTCCTGGGCCTGGACCCTCATCCAGTTGGCAAAGCCCCTGAACCCCGTCGACTCGAAGTAGGCGGACATGGAGAGGTAGAAGTAGGCGGAGTACATCTCCCAGATGACCTGCCTGTTCAGGGCTGCCAGCATCTTTTCGTTTATCAAATTCCTCACCTCTTGACGCAAATGCTCTGGTCTATCCGACAATTAGCCAAAAGAAAAAAGGGATATCGATATTCACTTCAGGCTTCGAGGGCGGCTCTCAGGCCACCTTCTCGAAGGCATCCTTTCCGGCACCGCACTCCGGACACATCCAGTCGTCCGGCAGGTCTTCGAAGGCCGTGCCGGGAGCAACGCCGCCGTCCGGGTCTCCCTTCTCAGGATCGTAGACGTAACCGCAAACTGTACAGGTATATTTGTCCAAGGCCCATAACCTCCTTCAATAACTATTAAAGGTTCACCGCTCGATATGTAGCTTTCCAGAACCTCTTTTATCTTCTTGCTGCGATCGATCTTCCCCGGCTCCAGGCCCCGGTACCCCTGGTCGAAGGTGGGCATATCCCGCCGGTAGAAGACCCCCAGGGGGATCTGGGCTTCAGAGTTGTAGTCCCACTCCCTGGCCTTCTTCAGGGCGGCGGTGTAGCTGGTGGGGTCGTGGTCGTCCAGCTCGTACACCCGCTGGTTGTAGTAGGCGTACATGTTGTAGAAGGTGGCGCAGACCTGCAGCACGTCCACGAAGGAGAATCCCCGGTGCATGATGGCCTCCCTGAACAGGGACTTCAAGAGCTCGATGCCGTGGGAGTAGCCCCGGGAAACGAAGGTGGCGCCGGAGGACAGGACCAGCTCCAGGGGGTTGATGGGCAGCTCACCGGAGCCGGAGGGCGTGGACCGTCCCTGGACTCCCAGGGGCGAGGTGGGGGTGTACTGGCCGGTGGTCAGGCCGTAGACCCGGTTGTCGTGGACGATCAGGGTTATGTCCACGTTTCTCTTGGCGGCG
>JAAEEW010000013.1 GCA_013415595.1 Methanosarcinales archaeon
GCCGGCGAGAAGACCTTCAAGGTCACAGCGGCCATCGACGGCTGCTACGCCGAGAAGAGCATGAGCGTCAGGGTGACTTGAAAAACAGAAAGATTGGCGCAAAGGAGACTTTGCGCCCCTCATTTTTATCACAGGGCTCAATTTTCACAGTCTTTGCTTTATCGCATCCTGCTTCATCCTGAGGCTGCTGCTATTTCCGGCGCCAAGAGAAGAGCACCCTGATTCACGAATGAAGGCATCTTTTGGCCCTGACGATTGTTAGATCTTGGATGGATATCAATTTCAGGGCCAAAGACCGTTCAGAGGCCAAAGACGAAGGCTGGCTAAAAAGCAAGGCTCCGGTCCAATTGAACATGAATCCGACGCCAGGAACCAGGCGGCCCCCGGATCCGATTGAACTCAAAAAAACCGTCTGCACCAGCAGGTCGATACGGCGACCAGACCGGGCTCTTGAGAGACTCCAATGGACATGGCGGGAATCGAACCCGCGGCCTTTACCTTGCGAAGGTAACGATCTACCCCTGATCTACATGCCCCTGCAAAATCTGCTCGAAAATTGAGGATGATTTAGAGGAGGCCGACCTCCTCCACCTCTACGGACTCCACGCCCTTTACGCTGGCCAGTATGCCTTCGATCCCCTCGGTCCCTGCGACGTTCTTGTCCAGGATGACCGCCATCACGATGGCCTTCAGCCCGAAGGCGATGGGCCGCTCTTCCATGGCATGAAGCCGGGCATAATCGGGAATGGCGTTCTTCAGTGCTGCCTTCAGCTCTGCCAGATCGATGTCTGTGCTCTCCGGCATGATTCTGATCTTTGCTGCTACGTCTCCCATCAAATCACCTCAAGGACCGCCAAACCCGCAGCTCTTGCAAGTGTAGGTATTGCTCTGCTGCTTGCATTTGTTACAGCGGGCAATAATTGTGCCGCAGCTCGGGCATGGGAACCTGACCCCGCCCACTCCGGTCAGCTTAATGCCGCATGACACACATTTCTCGGGTATTTCTTTCATAGTTCCTCAATAAATGCTTGGATGTATTAACTGGTATAAATCTTCCTCTCGAAGACCCGGTGCACCTCTCACTGTCCCCTTATAATAGTTCCGCCTACCGTCTGGAAGATGGCCTCTATGAAATCCTCCGGATCTGTGCCCCTCAGGACGCGGCAGTCTCTGCCGCTGGAAATCAATATTCGCAGGGTTCCCTGGTCCACACAGGTATCGATCTGCAGGAGACTGGAGGCGGCGACCTCCGGGACCACCTCCCCGTCCAGGATGATCCCGTCCACATCGGTGGCCTTTATGAAGTCCAGGCCCAGCCGGGAGGCGGCCAGGGCGGCCACCGAGTCCGAGGTGTAGTCCCAGGAGTGCTCCAGGCCCCGGTCGTCTTCTCTCAGCAGAAGGTAGGGCAGTAGGACATGGACGCCGGCCTCGACTCTTTGCAGCCGGGAGGTCAGAGCGGCGCCGGTGCCGTCGGATAGCATATAGGCGTACTGCTCCATGGCCAGCACCGCCATCCAGTGGGCCGCCTCCCCGCCGATGAGCCCCCGGGCGTAAAGGTCCCGGACCAGGTCGGCCATGGGCCCTCCACCGGGGACCACCAGAAAGCCGTGCCCTCTGGCGGAGAGGGCGCATAAAGCCCTGATCAGGGCCCGGGCGTTCTCCATCAGGCTGCCGCCGACCTTAACTAGGAAAAAGGTCATGCCGGTTTTTAGGCGGCACCGCTATTTTTAGATGAGCGTTGCTGACGGTTGTGTTGATGGTGCGGTTCAATGAAAAAAGGCAAAAGTCGATTAGATGTAGGGTAAAGGAGGGAGATTGTAAATAAATCGACTTTTGCTAAATGTCTTTACGACGTTAGTCGAATATAAATCTTTCGGTAAAATATGTCATTTGCTCATATATTAAGGTTGTGGTTAGATGGACATTCGGACTCCTCTGCTGGCGGTGGATATCGTCATTCTGTACGGCCAGGGCCTGGTGCTGATCAGACGCGACCACCCTCCATTCGAGGGAAAGTACGCTCTCCCCGGTGGCTTTGTGGAGGTGGGGGAGAGCACCGGGGCTGGAGCCCAGAGAGAGGCCCGGGAGGAGACCGGGCTGGAGGTGGAGATCAGAGGGCTGGTGGGCGTCTATTCCCAGCCGGATCGCGACCCCCGGGGGCACGTGGTCTCGGTATGCTACCTGGCCCGGGGCAGCGGGCGGCTGCGGGCCGGCTCCGACGCCCGGGCGGCCCGGGTTTTTTCCCCGGACCGGCTGCCGGATCTGGCCTTCGACCACCGGCTAATAATCGACGACGCTATGAAGCACCCCGAATTCCTCGAATTCCTTGAAATCCCCAAAATCCCCTAATTCCCCGGAATCTCCAGGATCGACTGAGGCTCCCAGAATGCGTTCGAGCTCCCCCGCTCTCCCCAGAGTGGCAACTGATGCTCTTCGAACAGCTCTCCAGAATCCCCCGAACTCCCCCATCTCCGGACTCCTCCACCGATGAGAACTCCGTAAATAACGATCAACTTAAAGTATATCGGCTGCAATGACCCGGCTGCTGAAATGCCGGCCGGAGGAATCGTCTGGACCGCACCCCTCCCCGGCCCCAGGTCTTACTGTTTAGAGGGATCCCATGGATGAGATCAGTGAGCTCATAGAGAAGTACGCGCTGCAAAACGCCGTGAAGTACGACGCGGCCCCCAACACCGGGGCGGTGATGGGAAAGCTGATGGGAGAGCACCCGGAGCTTCGACCCCGGGCCAAGGAGGTAGCGCCGCTGATCGGCGCCGTCCTGCAAAAGATCTCCGGCATGACCAGCCAGGCCTGGCGGGAGAGGCTGGAGGAGATCGCCCCCGAGCTGCTGGAGGAGCTGTCCGTCCATAAAGAGCCGGACAAGGGGCTGCCCTCCCTGGTGGGGGCGGAGAAGGGCGTGGTCATGAGGTTTGCCCCCAACCCCAACGGCCCGCCCACCCTGGGCTCGGCCCGGGGAATAATCGTCAACGCCGAGTACGTCAGGAAGTACGGAGGCAAGTTCATCATCCGCTTCGACGACACCGATCCGGTCAAGAAGCGGCCCATGCCCGAGGCCTACGGCTGGTACCTGGAGGATTGCGAGTGGCTGGGGGCCAGGCCGGACCTGGTGATCACTGCCAGCAGCCGGGTCTCCACCTACTACCAGATCGCCCGGGAGCTGATCCAAAAGGGCGGGGCTTACGTCTGCCAGTGCGAGCAGTTGACCTTCAAAGAGCACAAAGACCGGGGCATCCCCTGCGCCCACCGGGACCAGTCCGTGGAGAGGAACCTGGAGCTTTGGGAGGGGATGCTGGACGGCAGCCTGCAGGAGGGCCAGGCCGTCCTGAGGGTGAAGACGGACATGTCCCACAAAGACCCGGCCATCCGGGACTGGGCGGCCTTTCGCATCGTCACCGCCAGCCACCCCCTGGTGGGGGAGAGCTACCGGGTGTGGCCCCTGCTGGACTTCGAGTCGGCGGTGGAGGACCACCTGCTGCAGATCACCCACATCATCCGGGGCAAGGACCTGATGGACAGCGAGACCCGCCAGAAGTACCTCTACCGGCACCTGGGATGGGAGTATCCCCGGGTGGTGCACTGGGGCCGGATCAAGATTCATCAGTTCGGGTCCTTCAGCACCAGCAAGCTGAGAAAGGCCATCGCGGCCGGAGAGTACCAGGGATGGGACGACCCCCGTCTGCCCACGGTGCGGGCCGTTCGCCGCCGGGGGCTGCGGCCGGAGGCTCTGTGCAAGTTCATGATCGACCTGGGCGTCGGAGAGACGGACATCAGCATCAGCATGGATACCATCTACGCCGAGAACCGGAAGATTGTGGACCCCCTGGCCAACAGGCGGTTCTTCGTCTGGGACCCGGTGGAGCTGGAGATCTCCGGAGAGGTGCCGGAGGTGGCCGAGGCGCCGCTACACCCCACCCACAAGAGGGGCTTTAGAAGTATTTTGGCCGGAAACAGGATCCTGATCTGCCAAAGCGATCTGCAGGCCCTGCAGGCCGGGAGCCGGGTCAGGCTGAAGGACCTGTGCAATGTGGAGATGACCAGCCTGAAGCCGGCTAGGGCCAGGATGGTGGACACCAGCCCGGAGACGGCCAGGGCGGAGAAGCTGCGCATCATCCACTGGGCTCCCCGGGACGGAATCGCGGTCCAGGTGCTGGGGCCGGAGAGGACGGACCAGGGCGTCGGCGAGCCGGGCATCGCCGAGGAGCTGGGCCAGGTGGTCCAGTTCGAGCGCTACGGATTTGTCAGAATAGACTCCCTGGGCGA
>JAAEEW010000124.1 GCA_013415595.1 Methanosarcinales archaeon
AGGGCTACTACTCTGGCGTCATGAGCACCAGCCCCACCGTGACTCCGGTCCCCCTGGAGGCCCTCAAGCACTACCGGCTGATTCACGAGTCGGCGGTGGCCGGGACCAAGGAGGGGCATAAGTACGTCAAGACCTTCGAGCACGTCCCCGGAGCCACCATCACCGGCAGCGCGGCTCCCGGAACCAGGGCCATCATCGCCGTGCCTGTGACCACCAACCAGAACCGGACCTTCGTCTACAGCCAGTCCAACATCACCGACTCCAGCGGCCGGTTCGCCCTGACCGTCCCCTACTCCACAGAGGGACCGATGGTCGGAGGCACCAACTTCAGCACCCTGCCCATGGGACCCTACACCCTGCAGGTGGGGACCAGCACCTACGAGGTTCGCATCCCGGAGTCCCTGATCATAAGCGGCGAAGTGGTCGAGATATGATCCTGGAGGAGATGAGCTGGCCGGAGATAGAGGCCGGCCTGCAGGTCACTAGAACGGTTATCCTGCCGGTGGGGGCCACCGAGGAGCACGGCCCCCATCTGCCCACCTGCACCGATACTCTGCAGGCGGTGGAGGTGGCCGGGGAGGTGGCCCGCCGGAGGGACGTATTCGTGGCCCCGGCCCTGCCCTACGGGGTGTGCCGCAGCACCCGGGGCTTTCCCGGCACCATCTCCATCGGCCAGGAGGCTCTTCGCAGGGTGATCTACGACCTCTTGCTGGCCTTTCGCGAGACGGGCTTCCAGTGCGTCCTGATTCTGACCGGCCATGCCGGTAGCCAGCACATGGCTGCCCTGGCCGAGGCCGCCCAGAGGGCGGTGGCCAGGGTGGACCTGAGGGTAAGCCTGGTTACGGACTTCGAGTTCATAGCCGGCCTGGCAGAGGCGCCAGGAGACGGCCACGCCGGGGAGATAGAGACCTCCCGGATGCTGGTCTTGCGTGAGGACCTGGTCAAGGGCCTTCCAGGCCAGAACTTCCCTCAGAGGCCTGTGCATCTGATCATGAAGGACGTCCGCCACCTCATGGGAAACGGCATCATGGGCGACCCCACCCTGGCCAGCCAGGCCAAGGGCCGGGATCTGATGGAGGCGGCGGTCCAGGGCGTGCTCGGGGTCCTGGAGGAGCTGGAGAGCTACCCGGTCCCCCGGTAAGAATAGCGGGTCGCTCAGTCAATCCCGGGGCTATCCCGGATCAGTCCCGGGTCTAGCCACAGGCCAGTCTCAGGTCTGTCTTGGGCCTGTCTTGGGCCTATCTCAGGCCTAATATCACTCTGGCCAATCCGGACAAAATTTCGTACTTTTTTCGTACCGTCGACGGCCACCTTAAATATGGGTTTCTAGATAGTCTGGCCGTCGATGTGATAATCATGGCTTCAGTAGAACTATCCGAGCGGGATAAACTGGTGCTGCAGGCCGTCTCCAGGGGAATGACTGACCCCCGGGCCATTGCGGAGAAGCACCATCTCCCATTTGAGTCAGTAATATCCACCGCCGACCTCCTGGCAGAGAAAGGTCTGGTCCTGGTCGAGAAGCGAACGGATGAGGTTTGCTCCCTCACCCCTGAAGGCCGCAAGTATGCAGAGGAGGGGCTTCCTGAGAGGCAGATACTGAATCTGGTGGCTAGCGGCCTTTCCATGTCCGAATTGAAGGACCCATCCCTGAAGATCGGCATAGGGTGGGTGCGAAAGAAGGGGTGGGCTACCATCGATAAGGGCATCCTGCGACCCTCCGGCCAGGCTACCCCGGGAAAGGACGAGGAGACCCTGGAGCTATTGAGCCAGGGTTCCAGGAGCGGCTCAGAGCTGGACAAAGATGCTTTGGCCGAGCTGAAGAAGAGGGCTCTGGTCAACTCCAGCACCGCAAAATCCTGGCAGTTCTCCCTCACCAGCCGGGGATCTGAGATCGATCTGGACGCAGCCTTCGTGCAGGGGATCAAGCAGCTCACCCCCTCCCTGATCAAGAGCGGCCAGTGGAAGGATCAGAGGTTCATCCCCTACGACGTGACCCTTTCCTCCGAGTCCGTCTACCCGGGGAAGCGCCATCCCTACCAGCGGCTCATCGACGCCATGAGGGCCATCATGCTGGAGATGGGGTTCACCGAGATCAAGGGGGACATAGTTCAGTCCAGCTTCTGGAACTTCGACGCCCTCTTCCAGCCCCAGGACCACCCCGCCCGGGAGATGCAGGACACCTTCTACCTGGACTCCCTGGCGGAGATACCGGACTATTCCCGGGTCAAGGAGATGCACGAGCGGGGCGGTGCGGTGGGGTCCGCCGGCTGGGGCGGCTGCTGGAGCCCGGAGGTGGCCCGGCAGGAGGTCTTGCGCACCCATACCACGTCCATCTCCATTCACTACCTGGCCGATCACCCAGAGCCTCCGGTCAAGGCCTTCTGCATCGACCGGGTTTACCGCCGGGAGGCCATCGACGCCACCCACACCCCGGAGTTCGAGCAGCTGGAGGGAATCATAATGGACCGGGGAGTGAGCTTTGGCAATCTGCTGGGCTTCTTAAAAGAGTTCTACGCCAAGATGGGGTTCGAGGAGGTGCGGTTTCGGCCCGGCTACTTCCCCTACACCGAGCCCAGCGTGGAGCCCGAGGTGTGGATAGACGGCCTCGGGTGGGTGGAGCTGGGCGGAGCCGGAGTCTTCCGGCGGGAGGTGACGGCTCCCTTCGGCATAGAGCATCCCGTCCTGGCCTGGGGTCTGGGCGTGAGCCGGGTGGCCATGCTCACCCTGGGGCTCAAGGATCTGAGGCTTTTGTACCAGTCGGACATGGGCTGGCTCAGGGAGACGCCGGTGTCAGTTCAGAGGAGCAGATGAGGGTTTAGCTATGCCAGTTGTCAGGCTTTATTATCAGGATTTGGAAGAGATGGTGGGCGCTCCCCGGGAGACCATCATGAACCGGCTTCCCATGATCGGGGCGGATATCGGGAAGAGAGCTGAGGAGGACCACGTGGACGTGGAGTTCTTCCCCGACCGGCCCGACCTCTACAGCTCGGAGGGAGTGGCCAGGGCCATGCAGGGCTTCCTGGAGGTGGAGACGGGATTGGTCGAGTACGAGGTTCACCCGGGAAAGGTGGCCCTGGACGTCGATTTGTCGGTCAAGGACGTCCGTCCCATCATCGGCTGCGCCGTGGTGCGAGGTCTGGAGTTCACCGACCCGGCCATCGAGTCCCTGATGGACCTGCAGGAGGACCTGCACTGGGGCCTGGGGAGAAACCGCAAGAAGGTGGCCATCGGAGTGCACGACATATCCCGGGTGGAGCCACCCTTCCGCTACCTGGGGGAGAATCCGGAGCGGGAGTTCGTGCCCCTGGGCTACGAGGAGAGCATGTCCATGCGGGAGATGCTGAAGCGGCATCCCAAGGGCATGGACTACGGCCACATCCTGGACGGGTTTGATCGCTATCCTCTGATCGTGGACGCCAAAAATCGGGTGCTATCCTTCCCCCCCATCATCAACGGCCAGCTCACCAGCGTCACCGAGACCACCCGGGACCTGTTCATCGACGTCACCGGCACCGATCCCGTGGTGCACAGGGCTCTGAACATCGTTGTCTGTGCCCTGGCCGAGCGGGGTGGGCGGATCGAGAGCGTGCTGGTCAGAGACCAGGCCTCGGCCTTCAGCTCCCCGGACCTGAAGCCCAGCCGGTGGACGGTAGACCATGAGGAGGCCAACCGTCTGATCGGAACCCAGATGAGCCAGGAGGAGGCCGTTGGCTGTCTGCGGAGGATGCGGTTTGGAGCCCAGAAGAAGGGCCCGGAGATCGAGGTGCTGGTGCCGGCCTATCGGGCGGACATCATGCATTCCTGGGACATATTCGAGGACCTGGCCAAGGGCTTTGGCTACGAGAACATTCCCGCCCATCTGCCGGGCACCAACACCATCGCCAGGGCCCACCCCCTGGAGGAGCGGAAAGCCGAGGTGCGGGAGGTCATGGCCGGGCTTGGCTACCTGGAGACCATGCCCTTCACCCTGACCAGCGAGAAGGTCAACTTCCGGAACATGGGTCGCCATGAGGGCGGCCACACTCGGGTCCGGCACCCCATCAGCGAGCTGCATACCATGATTCGCACCAGCATCATGCCCAGCCTCCTGGAGATATTCTCCTTCAACCAGCATCATCCCCTGCCCCAGCGGATCTTCGCGGTGGGCGACGTGGTGATAGAGGGCAGGACCAGGACCAGCCTGGCCGCAGCCTCCATCCACAGCGCCGCCGGCTTCGCGGAGATCCGCTCGGTGGTGGACGCGGTGCTGAGGGATCTGGGGCTGGATCTCCAGATCGTGCCCTCTGACAACGGGGCTTTCATACCCGGCCGGGGCGCAGACCTGGTGGCGGAGCAGGAGGCAAACCTGGAGTCAGGCCGGGCAGGTGGGGCAGGCAGGTCAGGCGGCCGCCGCCTGGGCTGCTTCGGGGAGGTCCACCCCCAGACCATAGTGGGGTTCGGCCTGGAGCAGCCGGTGGTGGCTCTGGAGCTGCTGATCGACGCCTGAGGGGGTCTGCTCCCGGCCTTCGGGCAGTCCGTCCTCTCGGAGAAGGGCTGGGGGCGCTGGAGGAAAGGACAGGGGTGGCTTGCTGGCCTGTGGCAGCCGTTCTCCTGCCGGCTGCCAGGCAGTCAGCCCGGGGCCCGGGATGCGGGGGGATGAACCGGCCGCAGTTTCCAGGGCCCCCCTCCCCGGCTGCCGGGCGGCCATGCTCTCAGGCTGCCATGCTCGCCAGGCCGCCCAGGCCGCTTCGGTCTGGAAGCCAGGCGCACGGCTCATTCTTTGGCCGCTGGGGACTGGTGGATTAGACCTCCTTAGATTTGCATTTGAACTGCTTTGAATTGCTTTTTTTGTTGCCTCGATTTGCCGCGATTATCCTTGCCCTATCCTTGCTCCTTCCTCGCTTCATCTTCGCTAATCATCGGA
>JAAEEW010000125.1 GCA_013415595.1 Methanosarcinales archaeon
GTTCCGAAGAAACTAAGGGTCCTTGAGAAAAAGCTTGGAACACATGTATTCCCCACCGGGTGAGAGTTAAGGTTCTAAATAGTTATAGATTATATTAAACAGTGAGGCACAGCGTGAGATAGGCCCGCCACTAAAAGATGGCCGGCCCCTGTCAGAGGGGCGCTGTGGTAAAAGTCCAGCGTTATCGGCCTGTGCCTCTTATTCTTTTAGCGAAATGCGAAGGATCTTTGCCCTGAAACGTCCGGGAATGTGTCCTTCGCTGCCCTGACCGCCCTTCACCGTCGGGGCCGCCGGCTTCCTGGCCGCTGGATTGACGAATCGTCCATTGCCCTGGAGATGCCAGACCGCCTGGCATTTGAGCTGATGCTTGAACGAACAGATGGGCCGACCTGACCCGAGAAAGTGAGAGCGTGGCGATCCCCGGCCACTTCGACAGCAATATGCATAGCACTGTCGAACGGCAAAGTCCACAGCAGGTCCCCAGCAAGTCCACAGTAAGTCCGCAGCAAAATCGAGGGCATGGACTGTGAACATGACCCGGGACCGCCTGCCGGAGGACAGAACCTGGTGCAAAGAAGGATGGCTATCGCATCGCCGGATCGCTGGCACTCATTCCGTCGAGCGAAGCCTTCCCGAGCCGGCGATGCTGGAGGTCTCACTCAAATTTTATATATGTTGCTGATGAGACCGGGACTCTGGATTCCCGGGAATTCCCAGGAGTTGAATCCACGGGAGTTGATTCCAAGGGTGTTGAATCCATAGGAGTTGAATCCACAGGAATTGAATCCACAGGAGTTGAATCCGCAGGAGTTGAATCCGCAGGAGTTGAATCCGCATGGGGGACAGGAAGGCAGATGAGGAGATGAATCTCTATCAGCGGATCTTCGATCAGATCGAAGGAGGCATTGCCAACCGGGATGATCCGGCGGTGCAGGAGATGATGCTGTACAGGAGATACTTCGAGCTTCTCCGCCAGGGCAGGGACGGCCCGGAGTTCCGGGAGATCTGCAAGAAGATAGACCAGAATAAGGCGGATAGGCTCAGAGAGATGATCTTCAACCGGTGAGCGGGAGACCATCCTTTGGCCAGGGCCGAAATGGCCCCCCGGCGAAGGACAGAACCGGGGCTCTTGCGGATGCCGGCAGAGTGGCCCGGGCTTGGCTTGATTAGATTCGGCGGTCAGCGCCGTTTGGTTATTATGGAGACCACGTCCCCGTCGGCCATGACGTGGTTGAGGCCCACCGACTGGCCGGGGAACTTGGCGCTCTTGCCCCACACCAGGGCGTAACGGAAAAGGTCCACGAAGTCCCGGTGCAGGTGCTCGCAGACCGTCTTCACCGTGCAGCCTTCCAGGAGGACTATCGGCACCTCCATGTCCGCTTTTTCGCCCTTGGGCTTCAGATAGATGCGAACGAAGCCCAGGGTATCGTAGATGAGGTCCTTTAGCTCGCTTACTCCCCGGTCCTTGACCACCGAGAGCTCCAGGTAGTCCCGCCCTATGGTCTTCTCGATGTTCTCCTCCACTCCGTCGTAGCGCAGGTCGAACTTGTTGATGGCCACCACGCTTGGGATATAGACCCGGTTTCCGGCCAGGAAATCCACCAGCCCGTCCACGTCCACGTCGTCCCGGACGGTGACGATGGCGTTAACGATGCCGTAAGCCCGGATGATCTCCGCCATCTCCAGCTCGCTCATCTTGGTCAGGGGAACGGTGCTGCGGATGTTGATGCCCCCCTTGTTCTCCGGGGAGATGGAGATGTCCAGGGGCTGCTTGTCCAGCCTGATCCCGGCCTCGTAAAGCTCTCGCTCCAGGATATCCAGGCGGTAGTTGAAAACGTCGCCCAGAAGCAGGATCAAGTCCGCCGCCCTGGCCGCGGTTATGACCTCCCGGCCCCGCCCCTTGCCCCGGGCTGCGCCCTTGATGATTCCCGGCATGTCCAGGATCTGGATCTTGGCCCCCTTGTGCTCCATGACCCCGGGGATCACCTCCAGGGTGGTGAAATGGTACTCGCCCACCTCGGACTTGGATTCGGTGAGATAGTTGAGCAGGCTGGACTTGCCCACCGATGGAAAGCCCACCAGGGCCACCGTGGCGTCGCCGGACTTCTTGACGTAGTACCTGCGGCCGGTTCCGCCACCCTTGATCTTCTGCAGCTCCTGCTGAGCCCTGAGCTTGGCTATCTTGGCCTTCAGCTTGCCGATGTGGTGCTCGGTGGCCTTGTTCTTCTGAGTATTGAATATCTCTTCTTCGATCTCTTTGATCTGCTCCTCGATGGTCGCCATTTATCATCCTGCCTTTGTGCCTGCCAGCATCACCGGGGTCCGCAAAGGGACCGGACTATAGTCGAGAACCAGTTAGATAAAACTAGCTGGTCCCCTGCCATAGAGCTCGACGACCGCCCGGGTGAGACTCGCAAGAGTGGAGAAGGAGCCTCTCCGGGAAGGGAGGTCTAGCCGCTGCAACCAGGAGACAGATCCCTTTGATCCACCCCCTTTATAAGATGTGGCCTTTTGCCGGTGGGGAGATGGAATGCAGGGGCCAGAAATGAAAATTTCAATCTTTTGGCTCGCGGCCTGCCATCGTTGTCCTGGGAGCAGGTCGGTGCCCCGGCCGGGCGGAGATTAGAGCAATAAAAGTGATCGGCCCCGAACCCCCGGCCCGGGACCGTATGGAGAACGGTGATTTTTCCGGTGAATGGCCGCAGGTCTCAAGCCTTGACCATCATTCGATTGTTGGACTGGCCCTTGCTTCCGAAGGTGTAAGACCAGTCGCCGGTGGTGTTGGTGTCCTGACCGTCCAAAACCCGGGCGTTGGTGAAGTTGTCATCCCCTTCGTCGCCGAGCAGGGGAGTCTGGTCGACCTCCAGGCCGGCCTCGTTGATCAGAGTCACCGTGGCATTTTTGTGCTCTTCCCAGGATAGCTGGCCTTCGGAGACGTAGAATCCCTTTGCCGGGATGACCGTCCCCTCGGCAATGATCATAGGGCCCTTCCAGGCGCCGTCGATCATGGTTATGGTCCAGCCACCGATGGACACGTTGTCATCGCCGCTGTTGTAGAGCTCCACCCACTGGGCCACCATGTCCGGCGCGTCCAGCTCGATCTCGTTGATGACCACTTCTGCCATTCCCATTCCAGTCAGGGCCACCAGGCCCATGAAGGCTGCCATGACGGCAAGCCAGGCTTTGCTTGAGTTGAAACGCAACTTTACAAACCCCCCATCGCAGGCCGTGGCCTGCCATGATAAACGCCCCTCCGGCCTGTCAGGCTATATATTTTTCCAGCAAACGGGCCGTGGCCGGATTGTCAGCGAAGAGGGGGCGCTTCTGGCCCTTTGTGCCGGTGAGGCTCGACGGCCGGGATGCCCGGGCCCACCACCAGGAGCCAGAAAGCCCCTGTGACGGCGGGCTGACCATGGCATCTCAGGAGTTGGACTTGCCCGGGGAGGCCATGGACAGGCCCCAGTCGCCATCGGTATCGGTGTCGTGTCCGTCAGGGTGCCGCCCCCAGGTCATGTCGTTGCCCATGGAGTCGGTCCTCATGGCCGTCTCGTCCACCTTTGTGCCGTTCGCGGTCAAAAGGTAGGCGTAGCCGCTGTCGCCGTGGTTCCAGCTCCTCTGGCCGCTGGCCAGGTAGAACTGCCCGGGCTCCAGAACCGTGCCGTTGGGGATCTGTATCTCGCCTTTCCAGCTTCCGTCGGTGATTACGGCCGTCCACAGGCCGATGTCTACCGCCTCATCTCCGGCGTTGTAAAGCTCCACCCAGTCGATGGCATCGTCAGGAGGATTCAGCTCCAGCTCGTTTACCACCATGCCACCCAGGGCGGAGGGGCCTACCATTAACAGGGCCAGGGAGCAGATGAACAGCAATATTTTGAAATGCATAAGTTTGACCTCCCCGAGGGGATGGAATGTCAGAATGAGTGGCGAAGTAGATAATGGTATCGTGAGGCCTTGACGGCTGGCTTTCAAACGGGGGCATTTAGGGAGAGATCTTTAAAGATCAGGCTCTTGCATGCCGGGGGCCTGGCCATCCCCGGGGTAAAAAGGGGCCGGGGAGGCCCCCTGCTGCCTGGGCGATGACCTCAGTGGACTTTCAATGGCCCTCAATGACCTTCAGTGACCACAGCCCCGGGCCACAGCATCGAGGGCTGCCGGCACCCCCTTCAGGCGGCTGCAGCTATGGATTCCGGCTCGGCTGCGTAACTCAACCTCGCCGTTCGCACTACCTGCTCGTTCAGAGTCTCGTTCAGGAAGTGGGCGATGATCGCAAAGTACTGGTTGGTTCCCTCTCCCCCGGTGGTGAGGGGGACCATTCCGCCGTAGCAGACCTGGCCAAAGCCGTGCTCCACCCGGGCGTCGCCGGTGGCCACCAGGCCATATCTGTCTCCCACGTAATCCTCATTTATCCACACCCTCTTGCAGGAGGGCTTCATGAGAATCCACAGCATCTCCTCCATCCCCGGAGCGGTGGGATTTCGGCCCTCGTACTGGGTGACCGAAGCCCAGTCGCTGGCATTGTCCCCTGTTATCCTGATGCTGCGGCTGATGCTGTTGGTGTCGGACGACACGGCCATCGGACCAATGGTGATATGCTTTTCGCCGAAGTCCAGGGAGGCGTTGTAGTGCCAAAGCGTTATGTTCGTGTAAGCCCCCTGGGCCGGGATCAGGGCCATCAGTCCGATTGCGACCAGGACATAGGCCGCTTTGAGATCGATCGATCTGAAGTTCATCTTTGCTAACCTCGAGATATAACCACCAGTCTGCTGGCAAAGCCTTCTCCACGATAATCCTGGTAGATAACTCTTCCTGAGACGGAGAGGATAGGCCCGACCGGCGCTGCTGCCCTCAAACCAGGAGCATGAATCGCCGCATCCGGGACGGACCGTGTGAAGAGCTGGATGAAAGGATGGAATACCCGGGCAAAAGAGCACCTGTATAATGATAAAGCAGCTGAAAGGTAGCTGGTTGGACCCTGGCGGGGGGATGCTCAATCGAAAGCTTTTTCATAGGGAATGCCGTTGGCCGTTAGGAATCAAGGAGCCAGAGACCAAGATAAATCAGCTCAAGAGCAAGATGGAGCTGGCAGATAAGCTGGACGACCTGGGGATAGATGCCCCATCCATGGACGTCAACGAGTACCTCAGAGTTCTGAAGTTGGCCAGGAAGCCCACCCGGGAGGAGTTCTCCATGATCGGCAAGGTCTCCATTGCCGGAATTGCCATCATCGGGATAATGGGCTTCGTGATCTACGTCCTGCTGACCGAGCTTCCCAGGGCGTTTTAAACCAAAAAAGTTAAAGCTATTTTCGGGCGATCTCTCGCAAGGTCGCACCGAACTCCGATTCTACGATAGTGTTTACGCCCATGGTCTTGGGATGAAGGTCCAGCTCCACCAGCACATGCTGGTGACCGGCCTCTTTCAACGGCTTCACCTGCCGGGGGCCGTTGGTCACCGAGAATACCTCCATTCCCTGCAGGGCTGACCAGGGGACAGCATGGGGCACGCCGGAGATCACGGCGAAGTCGAAGGGGCCGTTCTTCTCGATGAACCGGGCCACCGCCTCGCCGGCTACCGGATACTCGTCCAGGCCGCCGATCAGCTCGAAGGCCACGCCCCGCTCCTTCAGGCCCTGGGCTATGTTCCTGGCGTCCTGCCTGACCTTGGGCAGGCCCACCCTGGAGTCCAGGTTGGCCAGGGTCACCACGTTCTTCCCGCCCAACTCGGAGACGGCCAGGTTGATGTCGGCAAACATGTAAGCCGTCTCCTTCTTGGCGTTGAGGATGTTCAGGCCGCGCTTGCCCTCCCGGATCAGCTCCAGCAGGCGGGAGGCGGCAGTGAACTTGACGTCGCCCCGGCTGGGAGGCAGATACTCGCTGCTGGCCGCCCCGTACAGCCGCTCCACCTCGGTGGCCCTGGCCAGAAGGGTGGTCTGGCGGTCGAACTCATCCTGGCTGATGATCCCCTGGTCGCGGGCTGCCTCCAGGGCCAGGATCACGCCTTTGGTGTTGTCGCGATATCCGGCGTGCACCTCCACCTCCAGGACCGGGACGTCCAGCCCGGCCTGAACCACGGCCTGGTGCAGGTCCTCCCCGATTATCATGCTGCTGCAGGTGCCGGTCACGGCGATCATCTTGGGCTCGAAGAGCTCCCGGGCCCGGCGAAGCACCCGGACCAGCTGTTCCTGACCTCCAAAGACGAAGCCCTTCTCGTCCAGGGCGGTGGTGAGGACGTGAACCCCGTCCTCCTCCAGCAGCCGGGCGTGCTTGAAGCAGCAGCCGCTGGGGCCGTGAAGAATGACCACGTCCGCCCCCAGATCCCGGAGGGTGTAAAGCGATGCCACGATCGAGCTTGGCCTTGGGTGTATAATCGTACTTTCTACCTCAACAGACATCATCATCACCTGAAACATTTGACACATAAAAGCATGCGGTCGCCCCGGCCCAGGGACTCCCGGGCCATTCTGCGCCCGGAGTTCAGGTCGGGAGCCGCCCGGGCCCCCAGCTTCCGGGCGTGGGGCTGCAGCCGGGCTCCCACCAGCACCAGTTCGTCTATCTCCTCTCGTCGCGAGGCCAGTAGGGCCAGCAGGGCGGGCACGTCCATGCCCTCGCAGACCGTCTCCGCCTCCTCACCCACCACCAGCCCCAGCCTGCCCCCGCCGGCGGCATAGTCCAGGGCCCTCTCCACCCCGGGAGAGAGCAGTCCGGAGTTGGAGTTGTCGTAGACCACCATTCCCTCCTCCACCGAGCGCTTCATCCTCCCCTCCAG
This sequence comes from Methanosarcinales archaeon, assembly GCA_013415595.1. Classification (GTDB taxonomy): domain Archaea; phylum Halobacteriota; class Methanosarcinia; order Methanotrichales; family Methanotrichaceae; genus JAAEEW01. The sequence continues at coordinate 6,766 of JAAEEW010000125.1, forward strand.
GCCGTCGAAGCCATCCAGGGCATTTGAGCACTGGGATAGAGAGAGGCCTGCGCTGATGGCGGCGGCAGCCGCAGCGGAGATGCTGCTCTGGTATGTAGCGGGGTCAAATCCCTGGCCCAGGCCCAGGGGGGCCTGCTCTTCTCCCCGGCAGATCCGCTCCCCGGTGCAAAAGACGTCTCCCCCAGGACCGAAGGACAGGTCGGCGGATATTCCAGTGTCCACGCCGGCCACCAGCCGGAATCCCTCCCGGGCCAGGGTGATCATCTGCAGCTTGGCCGTGCTGGCCCACATGCTCTCTCCGGCGATGCGGTAGTCCCGGGCAAAGCTGGTGAGGACTCCAAATCCGGCCATCCCCGTCCCTCCCAGGGAGACCTCGCAGACCAGGGCGTCGGCTCTCTCTGACCGTGAAGCCTCTGCCGCCAGGATCACGTTGGCCGGGGTGATGCTCAGCCCTCCCTGCAAAAGACGGCTGGAGCGGCCGTCCCACAGCTCTATTCCCCGGGTGGTGTGGGAGACGACCCTCATTCTAGCATGAGACAAAATCCGAGCCAGCAGCAGGGCGGTGGTGGTCTTGCCCCTGGTGCCGGTGACCTCGAAGGCCGGGATTCCCGGATCGCCCACCAGCCGGCCCACGGCCTGGTGATGGGTGATTATCCTCTTTCCCAGCTTCCGGGCCCGGGCCAGTGCCGGGTTATCGGGCCGGAGGTGAACCGGGGATACGACCAGGTCGAAGGGTTCGACGCTGGGAGCAGAATGGTAGACCTCCAGGGCCTCGGCCTGCATTCCCTGTTCCACCATCCGGCGGGCGATGACCTCTCCGCCGTGGATGGTGTCCAGGACGGCTACTTCAGAGATTCCACTGCCCTCTGATAGGCCAGAGTGGCTATGCATTCGTCCACACCCAGGGGCTGTGCACAGAGGATCTCCACCTCACGGCCATCCAGATTGATGCTCCCCCTGGATTCTCCTCTGGCTATCCCCAGCTCGCGCGGTATGTCCTCCGTGGTGTGCACTCCGTGGGCCAGGAAGAGAGGGAGGGCCACGATACTGTGGACATTTGTGCCGGCAAAGCTCTTCAGACCGTCGGGAATCTGGGGCTGGTTAGCGTTCAGGTAGGCGGTTCTTATGGGTCCCGGATGTTTCTTGCCTATCATCTCCGCGAGAGCCTCCACCAGGGCTTTGTTGTAAGGCAAGGTGCTTCCGTGACCAAGGATCAACAAACCAACATCTCTCTCCATCGAAACACCATGTTAAGTTTTCCCACTTTTGTATTAAACGGCGATGGGTTCATAAGTAATAAAGGCTTTCCTGAGATAGGTTGATCTATATGAAGGGGGATCGACGTAAAACTGAGGCGTTCACAAGGATGATCTCGGTTCGTTGCATTGTTGGATTGATCTGGCTGATGGCAGCAGTCATGATGGCAGAGCCGGCACTGGCAGGCGTACCTATACTGCTGACCACTCAGCAGCCGCTGGCCTTCGCCGGAAATCTTACTTTTGTGGTCGAGGACGTTGACGTGGTGGCGGACCCGTCCAGCGGAAAGGTCTGGATGGCCCTTTACGGAGATGACGGATCCAAGAAACAGGAAATGGTGCTTGGCAAAGGGGAGCATTTCGTCTACTACGGACTCACCCGAATAGACATCACGGTTGTGGATATCTATGCCGGAGAGGGCACCGACCTGGTCTCCATGTACCTGAATGAAGGCATTCTCGTCAAGAATAACGCGAACGAAGGCACGCCGCCGGCAGTCCCCATCCCGCAGGTGGGCAATGCCACCGGAGAGACGGCACCTGTTGTTCCGCCGGCGGAGAGCGCCCCCCAGGAGCCAGCCGCCGACAATGCCACGACGGACGGCACATCCGGCGCTGGCACAGAGGACGTGGTCCCTGAGCTGCAAGACCTGCCGGAGCAGCCGGAGAATCTCGGGGAGACAGAGCCTGCCGCCCCGGAGGACCAGTAGTAGCCGGTGAACGCCCGGATCAAAGCAAGATAGCGGTCAGAGCAGATCGAGATAATAATAGCAGATAGAAGATCCATTCTCAGAGAAATGGCAGTGGAGAAGGGCGAGCCAGGGCTTATTCTGTCCGGCGTCGCGATGAACGGTGCCTGGGCCCCACTGGCCCCCCCTGCCGGGGCCGAAGGTCCGGGGGATCGGCCGCCTCAGCCGAAATGTCTCCTGAACATCCCGGGAATATCCCCGGCCCCTTTCAGTATGAAGGTCCCCTCCATGGCCTGCAGCCTTTTCACGTGCTCCACGTCCTCCCGGCGTATGGTGAGCTGCAGGTCGCGACCGTCGGGAAGCCTGGTCACCACCGAGCCCTCCTCCAGGTCTGAGGGCATGATGTAGACCGGGACTCCTGCCTTCTGGGCCATGATGGCGGCGTTGGTGAGCAGGGTGTCGGCCAGGCGCAGGGATATCTTGGCCACGGTGTTGGAGGTGGCCGGAGCCAGCAGCAGGAACTCGAACCGGCCCACCTGGATCTGGCCGGCCAGGAAGGGGGCGTTGGCGTTGGCCTCCACCCAGATCTTGTCGAAGTTGGCCTCCAGGTCGTTGAAGAGCTTGTAGTACTTGATGACCTGGTCCCCGGCTTTGGAGATGTAGACCCGGATGTCCACTGTATCCTCGTACTGCTTTCGCAGTTCGGACATGACCTCCACCACCTGGGGCAGTCGGTCTCCGCTCCCGGTTATGCCCCAGGCCACCCTGGCCCGGTGTTTTTTCGTCATAAAGATCTCCTTTTGTGCCTGCTCCTTGATCTAGCTTTCCGATTCCCGACCGGAGGATTCATACCGGCCCTCTCCGGCAACGGCGTTCTCTTTGGCGCCGGCCTCATCCGGCTCCACCAGGGCAGCGAAGCGGCGGATGGTCTTTCGAAGAGAGCGGAAGCCCTCCTCGTCCTCCTGCACTCCCTCCAGGGTGTCCCGGGACCAGAAGGTGGCCCCCAGGTTGGCGCCAAAGGAGCCCCCGCCCACCGGATGCACGCCGTTCAGGATGTAGAAGGTCATGATCTGAGAGATGGCCAGCTCCTGCCCGCCCATGCGATCTCCGCCCACGGCGATGGCCATTCCCACCTTTCCCCGGAAGAAATCGAAGTCCGCGGCCACCAGAGCCCGGCAGCGGTCCATGACCGCCTTGGTCTGGGCGCTCAGTCCGCCGTTGTAGACCGGAGTGGCCAGGATCAGGCCCCGGGCCTCTGCCAGCAGAGGGTAGAGCTGGAACATGTCGTCCTTGAAATAGCACTCCTTGTTCTTCAGGCAGTAGTCGCAATGCCGGCAAAAGCCGATGTTCTTTCCCCGAACGGTGAATAGAGCGGTCTTGAATCCCTTCTGGCCGAGCATATCCAGGGCCTGGCCCAGGACGTGCTCTGTCGCCTTATTTCGTGGACTGCCGGATATGCCGAGAATCATGGAATTATGTTAGTCCTGTAAATACTTCAGGGTGATGGTAAGCGATAATGATCAGGGCTTTGGGGTGGGGAGGGTCTTCATCAATATTTCAGCATTGACAGTCGCCGCCCCGACAGCGGCTATTGCTCTCTGGCAATGCTCTCTGATGAGTGACGGTGATGGAATCGGTGACGTCATCTCCGATGCCCTTCTCCGGGCTTTTATTCATGAACGAAGGTTTTAAATGGCCAGCAGGCCTTCTAATCAGGTGGAGGGAGGATCATCAATCCAAAACGGATCGTCTTTTGGTCCTGGATGTTGACAGTCTTTTTAACGGTTGGCATAGCCTTTAGCGAGAACCGGATCGTCGACATCTCCTGCAATCCATCGGAGGAGATCGATTTGCAGCAGGTCATCGATGGGGCCAGCCCCGGGGATACGATAGAGATCTACAGCGGGACCTACCGCGGGAACCTGAACCTGACCAGGCCCCTGGTGCTGCGGGGCGTGGATAGCGGCAGCGGAAAGCCGGTGGTGCAGGGGGACGGCAGCGGCCCGGTCATAACCATCTCCGGGGGCGGGGCGACCGTAGAGGGGCTGGTGGTGAAGGGCTCGGGCCACTCCCATCCGGGAGTCCTGGTGACGTCCAACGGGAACAGCCTGCTGGATAACGATATCAGCTATCAGGGAAGGGACGGAATATTTCTGGACCATGCCAGCAACAACCTGATCCAGAACAACGTGCTGAGCTACAACGGTCGTAGCGGTGTCTATCTCAAGGGCTCCAACAACAATATCATCAGCGAAAACGTGCTAGGCATAAACGCCATCCATGGAATCTACCTGGACGAATCCAGCAGCAACACCCTGAAGGCCAACCAGGCGGCAAAGAACAAGAAAGGGATATATCTGCAGGACTGCAGCGGCAACCTGCTCCTGGAGAACATGCTGGAAGGCAACGTCGACCAGGGAGTCCGCCTTTTGCAGAGCAGCAGCAATAACATCACCGGAAACAACGCCAGCTACAACTACGACGGGATATCCCTGAGCGCCAGCGGCAACAACCTGATCACGGAGAACCAGGCCTGGCACAACCGGGGGACGGGCATCTACCTGGGAGCTTCCAGTCAGAACCTGGTCTACGGGAACGTCCTGATGGAGAACGGGCATCAAAACGCCTTTGACAACGGCGATTCCAACCGCTGGCATCTCGATGGCCGGGGAAACCGGTACGGAGACTTCGACCAGGCTGAGGAGAACTGCTCGGACATAGAAGGTGACCTGATCTGCGACCGGGCCTACCCTATCCCCGGCGGGCCGGCGGAGGACCTCTACCCCCTGACCGGGACCTACCGCAAGGGGTTCCTGCTGGTGGAGGTGTGGACCCACCAGAACGGCACCCTGGTGGAGGGGACGGCGTTTCCCATTATGATCGACTTCCCCACCTATGATGTGCAGGAGGGCAGCCTGTCCTCGGTCTATCCCCTGGAGCTGGAGCCTGATGCCATTCTCCTGGTGGGAGAGGGATCCAGCCTCTCCGGGGATCTGGGAGGGGGCGCGGCCAGCGGGCTGTCCCAGATATCCGCTCTGCCCTTCCAGTCGGGAAACGTCACCATCCTGGCGATGGAGGAGGATAGGGTGACGGTGGAGTTCCGGGGCCAGCAGCGAACCCTCGCTCCCGGAGAGGAGTGGGTGGAGGTGGACCACGAGCTGCAGAGATTTGAAGAAGGGTCCTACAAGGTGGAGATCACCACCACCATCCACAATTACGGGCGGGTGAGGTTGACGAAGTGGTGAAGGGCCGGGGCGCAGCAGCTCCGCTTCGCCACATCTTTTTCCCTTTCAGGATTCTGGCTCGATAGCGGCATTTTCCGTCAGAAAGGGGCCCGGGCCCCCACTGATTATAATTATTTTATTTTCAGGGGCAAGGATTACATAAGTCGGTGGTCCCGGTTTTTTGCAGTCGAAAGCCGATATCAGCCCTGGTGGTTAAGAGGCCCTGAATAGTGGTGCTTTTGGCTGGAGGAATGACGATTATGAAGGCCAGCACGTATGAAGTGACGAAGAGGAGCAAGAGCATCAACGTTTTCAGAGTGGGCAGGCTATGGGTCCTGAAATACTACTTCGGAGACAAAGAGATCTTCAAGGCCCTGGTGGACTTCTACAACAAGAGGAAGTACCGCTTCGAGTTCAAGACCGTGGACGACCTGGAGAGGGCCTCTGTCCTCCTGCAGGAGTTCGGCTTCCAGGTGCAGGTGGTGGAGGACCTGGATGGCTACCTGGTCAAGCTGAAGCGCTTCAGCAAGTATGCACCGGTGCTGAAGAACTCCGTGGAGAGCCTGGTGGTCCTGGACGAGCGGATCTTCCTGATGAAGGATCTGGCGGCGGTGGAGGACGCCCTGGCCTTCGGGGCGAAGGCCTACTCGGGAAAGTCCCCCTTTTAGCAGGGCGTGCCTTTGCCCTTTTTCGGCGCTCAACAACTGGTCTCTGTCAGCCACAGCCGGCCCTGGCCATCCACGATCCTCGACGGCCATTGAGTGCCTGCCAATCAGTCCCCGCCGATTGGATTTAGACTATCGGCGCCGGCAACTCACATACCCCATCCTCGGGCCACAGATCTCAGGACCCTGGCCTGGAGCGCATGTGCTCGAATCCCCTGGTGGGCAGGAGTCGCCGCGCCCCCCTATCCTCCAGCCACAGGCCCTCCTCCACCACGTATCCAATGGCGGTGAACGGGCAGGCCTGCCTGGCCTCGGCCAGCTTTTCCGGGCAGAGAGTGAATAGAAGCTCGAAGTCTCCACCGGAAAATAGCATGAGATCCAGTGACTCCTCCTCCGGCCAGGCCTCCAGTCCTGCCGCCCGGGGAAGGCTCTCTTGCCTCACCACGAATCCCGTCTTGCCGGCTTCGGCCAGGTCGGAGAGGGAGAGGGCCAGGCCGTCACTGTTGTCCATCATGGCGGTGGCGGCCCCGGAGAGGGCTAAAGCCCGGCCCTCCTTCAGACGGGGCTGCGGCTCCAGCAGCCGGCGGGCCAGATCCTCCCCGGGCTGCCCTGGCCTCCAGTCCCGCTCCAGGAGGAGTTCCAGGCCGGCCCCGGCCCCCCCCAGGGCGCCGGTGGTGCAAAGCAGGTCCCCCGGCCTGGCCCCCCGGCGGCGCAGCACCCGGTCCCTCTCCACGGTGCCCAGAGCCGTGCCGTTCAGGGTCAGCTCCTGGTGGGCGTCGGTGTCCCCGCCTATGATCCGGGTGTTGCAGGCCCGGGCGCAGCAGTCCATGCCCCTGAAGATCTCCTCCACCTGCTCCACCTCCATCTCCGTGGGTATTCCGGCGGCCATCAGCAGGCCCAGGGGCAGGGCCCCCATGGCCGCCACGTCGCTTAAGTTGACGGCCACGCTCATCCAGCCGATCTGCCAGGGGGACGCCTGGGCCGGAAAGTCGGTCTGCCGGTGGAGCATGTCGGTGGTGGCCACGATGTAGCCCTCGCCGACCTCCAGCAGGGCGCAGTCGTCGTTCTCCACTCCGCCCAGGATCTCAGTCAGGCGTTTGATCAGGCCTCGCTCGCCCAGCTCGCTGCATCTCAGGGGCATGGGCAACTGTAGGCCCCGGGGAATGATGAGCCTTTCGAGGGTGATTGGGATAGGTGACGGGATAATTGAGGGGGAAGGCTGCAAAATAATACTACGTATATTATCACTATTATTCAAATTGCCGATAACACAAATATACCATTCAATCCATTCCTCCGGCCATGCGCATGGGAATAGTGGTATCGGACCCGGAGGATTGGACGGCCCGGGCCATTCATCGAGGGCTCCATGACCAGGGCCTGGAGGTGGTGGCGCTGAACTTCTCCGACCTGGCGGCCCGCATCGGCCCCGGGCTGGCCTTTGGCAAGGGGGAGGTGCTGATATCCGATCTGGACGGCCTGGTGGTGCGGGACATGGGCCGGGGTGCAGCCCAGGACGTGGCCTTTCGCTTCGAGACCCTCCACGCCCTGAAGGAGATGGGAAAGACGGTGGTCAATCCCCCCCAGGCCATCCTGCGAGCGGCCAACAAGTTCGCCACCTCCGTGGCCCTGCAGCGGGCGGGCATCCCCACCCCCCGGACCACGGTCACCAGCAGCCTGGAGGAGGCGGCCCGGGCGGTGCGGGAGTACGGCCGGGCAGTGTCCAAGCCCCTCTTCGGCTACAAGGGAAAGGACCTGCACCTGCTCTCAGAGGGGGAAGATGCCGCCCTGGCCGAGCTGATCCGCAGAAACGGACTGGTCTACCTGCAGGAGTTCGTGCCCCTGGAGCAGCCAAGAGACATCCGGGCCTTCGTGGTGGAGGACCGGGTAGCTGGAGCCATCTACCGGGTGGCCCCGCCGGGAAGCTGGATCAGCAACCTGGCCCGGGGCGGTGGGGCCAGGCCCTGCCCCCTCACCCGGGAGCTGGAGGACCTGGCCGTCCGGGCCAACCGGGCGGTAGGATCCCTCTACAGCGGGGTGGACCTGCTGGAGACGCCGGAGGGGCTGAAGGTGATCGAGGTCAACGGCACGCCCTCGGGAAAGGGCATCTTCACCGCCCACGGGATAGACGTGGGGGCCATGATTGCAGGGCGTGTGAAGGCCCTGCTGTGAGAATGCAAATGCCGCACAAAATCGCCCCTGGCTGATCAAAACGATTAACTAGAATGCTGGAGTCCCCTCTCATATGTTCACGATACTCACGGGTGCGCAGTTTGGAGACGAGGGGAAGGGCAAGGTTGTGGACCTTCTCGCTGAGAAGTACGATATCATCGTGCGCTTCCAGGGAGGGGACAACGCCGGCCACACGGTGAAGGTGGGGGACAAGACCTACAAGCTTCACCTGACCCCTAGCGGCGTGCTCTTTGGAAAGAGGCTCCTGATCGGGCCGGGAGTGGTGCTCAACCCCCGGGTGCTGTGGGAAGAGATCGACACCCTGAGGCATAGCGGCCTGGAGGTCGACATCGGGATAGACCCCAAGACCACCATCATCATGCCCTACCACATCGAGCTTGACTCCCTGCGGGAGAAGGCCCGGTCGGACAAGATCGGAACCACCAAGAGGGGCATCGGCTACGCCTACATCGACAAGATCGCCCGGGATGAAGTCCAGATGGGCGACCTCACCGACCCGGCCCGTCTCCAGGCCAAGCTGGAGGAGATCGCCCCGGCCAAGGAGAAGGCCATTGCGGACATGGGCGGCGATCCCACCGTGGTCAGGTTCCAGCCTTACCTGGACGAGTACCTGGAGATCGGTGCGCGGCTGAAGGACAGCCTGACCGACGTCTCCCTGGAGATCAACCTGGCACTGGACGATGACAAGATGGTGCTGGCCGAGGGAGCCCAGGGGGCCTTCCTGGACGTCATCCACGGCACCCAGAAGTTCGTGACATCCAGCTTCACCACCGCCGGAAGCGCCTGTGCCAACCTGGGTGTGGGCCCGGTGCGGGTGGACAACGTTGTGGGAGTGCTCAAGGCCTACCTGACCCGGGTGGGCGAGGGGCCCATGCCCACCGAGCTCAAGAACCAGATGGGAGAGCATCTCCGGGAGAAGGGGCACGAGTTTGGGACCACCACCGGCAGGCCCAGGCGCTGCGGCTGGTTCGACGCAGTCCTGGCCAGAAAGTCGGTTTACCTCAACGGCTACACCGAGCTGGCCCTGACCAAGCTGGACGTGCTCTCCGGAATGGACCCCCTGAAGGTTTGCGTATCCTACGACCTGGACGGAGAGCTGCTGGGCTACCCGCCGGAGAGCACTGAAGAGTTCTCCCGCTGCATCCCGGTCTACGAGGACGTCCCCGGCTGGTCCGAAGACATAACCGCCGCCCAGGAGTACGATGAGCTGCCCAAAAACGCCCGGGAGTACGTGGAGTGGCTGGAGGGGCTGCTGCAGGTGGACATCTCAGCAGTCTCCGTAGGCCCGGGAAGGGAGCAGACCATCTACCGGGAGTGACCGGAAAGAAGTCGCTTCCGCCCAAACATTTTCCCCATCACCCGGTCCTCCCCCTTTTCCGGGTTCCGGTTAGAAATATCGGTTTTCAGTCCTGTTCTCATCCGGCTCTCGCCGGTTCCGGTCTGGTCCGCCCCGCCCTTACTTGTCCACTCCGTAGCGGGTGGATACTGCCAGCCCCCTGCTCATCTGCAGCATCTCCTCCGGGGCCAGGATGGCCTTGCCGGTGGCGATCAGCCGGTCCTCTACGTCTGTGACCAGCACCTCGTCCCCGGCCCTTATCTCCCCGTCCACGGCCACCACGTGCCTGGCAAAGACGTTCCCACCCCGGGCCACGAAGGGCGCGGCGTCCTCCGATACCGTCACCCTCAATGCCGGCGGGGGAAAGCCGGAGTGCAGCCGACCGGCTCCCAGAAGGCTCAGGGTGAGCAGGCCGTCTCCAGCCCGCAGGGTGGCTATTCTGTCCCGCCCGGAGTAAAGGTAGCGCAGACGCTTGGAGCTGGAGAGTTGGAAGGTGGTCTCCTCTGTAAACAGGATCTCTCCCGCACCCCGGCCGAACTGGTAATCGGCAATGAACCTGGCTGTCTTAAGCATCTTTAAGCCCTTGGAGCCGATATCTAAAAGAGGTTGCGGTGCCAATGCGGAATAAGCTTATATCTCATAACCTATTTTGGCAACCACATTCCAACACCACGAAATTCATTATGACGGTGATCAAATTGAGCCCCTTGGATCATGTGGACCCTGAAATTTCATCCATCATCAGGATGGAAATAGAAAGACAACGCAACAATCTGGTGCTAATTGCGGCAGAAAACTACACCAGCCTGGCGGTGATGGAAGCCCAGGGCTGCGTGATGACCAATAAGTACGCAGAGGGCTACCCCGGCAAGCGGTATTACCGTGGCTGCGACAATATGGACCAGGCGGAGAACCTGGCCCGGGACAGGTGCAAGAAGCTCTTCTTGGCCGAGCACGTAAACGTCCAGCCCCACAGCGGCTCCCAGGCCAACATGGCCGCCTACTTCGCCATCATCAAGCCCGGCGACACCATCATGGGCATGAACCTGGACCACGGAGGCCACCTTTCCCACGGGTCTCCGGTGAACTTCTCCGGCAAGCTGTACAACGTGGTGCCCTACGGAGTGAGCAAGGAGACGGAGATGCTGGACTACTCCGAGGTGCTGTCCATCGCCAGGAGCTGCAAGCCCAAGCTCATCGTATCCGGAGCCTCGGCCTACCCCAGGACCATCGACTTCAAGGCCCTGCGGGAGATAGCGGATGAGGTGGGCGCCTACCTCATGGCCGACATCGCCCACATCGCCGGATTGGTGGCCGCCGACGCCCATCCCACCCCGGTGCCCTACGCCGACATCGTGACCACCACCACCCACAAGACCCTGCGTGGTCCCCGGGGTGGGGTGATCATGTGCAAGCAGGAGCTGGCCCAGGCCATCGACCGCTCGGTCTTCCCCGGTGTGCAGGGCGGCCCCCTGATGAACACCATCGCCGCCAAGGCTGTATGCTTCAAGGAAGCTCTGACCCAGGAGTTCAGGGACTACCAGTTCCAGGTGGTCAGGAACGCTGCCGCCCTGGCCCGGGCCTTGACCGACCTGGACTTCGACCTGGTCTCCGGCGGAACCGACAACCACCTGATGCTGGTCAAGCTGCTGAAGAACAATATCACCGGCAAAGAGGCGGACGAGGCCCTGGAGCAGTCCGGAATCGCCCTCAACAAGAACATGATACCCTTCGATCCCCGCACGCCCTTCGTCACCAGCGGCATCAGGATCGGCACGCCGGCCGTTACCACCAGGGGCATGAAGGAGCCGGAGATGAAGGAGATCGCCGCCCTCATCAGCACCGTTTTGCACGACATCAAGAACCAGAAGACCATCGACCAGGTCCGGAGCCAGGTCAGGACCCTTTGCGACCGGTTCTTGCTCTACCCAGAGCTGGGGTGAGATCATGATCATCGATGGAAAGGCCCTGGCCGCCGACGTGGAGGCTGAGACCCGGGAGCGCATTGCCCGGCTGCAAGAAGAGGGAGTGACTCCCGGCCTGGCCACCATAATAGTGGGCGACAACCCGGCATCCCGGATGTACATCCGCCTCAAGCACGCCGCCTGCGAGCGGGTGGGGATCCGCTCGGAGAACGTCAACCTCCCCCAGGACATCACCGAGGAGCAGCTCCTGCAGAAGATAAGGGAGCTGAACGCCAGGAAGGACATTCACGGAATTTTGCTCCAGCTTCCCCTGCCCGGCAATCTGGATCCCCGGAAGGCCATGATGGAGATAGCCCCGGAGAAGGACGTGGACGGATTTCACCCCACCAACATGGGGGCCCTCCTGCTGGGGGCAGAAAGGCTGGTGCCCTGCACCCCCAAGGGCATAATCTACGCCCTGGAGCGCCTGGGAGTGAAGATCGAAGGGGCAGAGGCGGTAGTGGTCGGCCACAGCAACGTTGTGGGAAAGCCCATCGCCGCCATGCTTCTCAACCGCAACGCCACCGTGCAGGTCTGCCACGTCTACACCAGGGACCTGGCGGAGCACACCCGCCAGGCTGAGATCCTGGTGGTGGCGGCCGGAGTTCCCGGGCTGATCAAGGAGGACATGGTTCGGCCGGGAGCCTGCGTCTTCGACGTGGGGATCAACCGGGTGAAGGACAAGACCGTGGGCGACGTGGACTTCGACGCGGTGAAGGACAGGGTGGCGGCCATCACCCCCGTTCCCGGCGGGGTAGGGCCCCTCACCGTCGCCATGCTCCTCAGCCAGACGGTCTTTGCGGCTGAGGCGGCCCGGAGGTAGCGCTCTTTGTCCCTGGTGATCGCCTACGCCGGGAGCAAAGAAGCCCTTATCTGCGGCGACCAGCGGAGCATCACCTTCGCCGGAAGATCGGAGGCTCTGGAGGAGGAGCTGTACTCGGGCCGGATCGCCGGGGACGGCGAGCTGGAGCGGCGAGCCAGGGAACTGGACACCTGGATCAGGGTGACCGACCAGGGGGAGAAGGTGTGGAGAAGGGGCGGCCTCCTGGTGGGCGAGGTAAAGGACATCAGCCCGGCCTCCCAGAAGCGCCGCCGGGTGTACCTGACTCCCGGAGCTTTTCTGATGGCAGATATCGTGGACGGCCAGGCCAGGGTGACCGGACGGGGCGGATCGTCGGCGGTGGTGTTGGGAAATCAGTTCACCAGGAGCCTGGCAAACTCCATGCTGCAAAGCTGCCGGGGAGATGTGGAGAAGACCCTGCGGGCCATCATGGACCAGGCGGGACAAAAGACGGCCTCGGTGAGCCGGGGATATGCCATTCTCTCCACCTCCGTCAGGCAGCCTGACCCGGAGGGGGCCCTGGTCAGGGCTCTGGAGGAGGACTGTCAGGAGAGTGGATGGCAGATATGCGCTGTGCAGTGATCCTGGCCGGGGGAGCGGGCAGGCGCATGGGAACAGATAAGTCTATTTTGCAGTTTGAGGGTCGCCCGCTGATTGAGAGATCGGCGGAGAGGCTCCTGGAGGTGGTGGACCAGGTGGTGGTGGTGGCCAGGGACCGGGACCAGGCCGACCTTCTGCAGGAGCTGGTCCCCGGGGCGGTGATGGCAGTGGACCCGGTGAGGGGATACGGGCCGCTGGCCGGATTGCTGGCTGGAATGGCCCGGGCCTCGGGGGAGTACGCCTTTGCCACGGGCTGTGATCTGCCCTTTCTGAATCCCCGGGTGATCGAGGCCCTCTTCGAGCGGGCTATGGGGTACGACGGCGCGGTGCCCGAGGGCCGGGGGCTTCCCGAGCCTCTGCACGCTGTCTACAGGAGGGCTCGCATGGAGGAGGCCTGCCGGGAGGCCATGGAGCGGGGCAGCAGAAGGATATCGTCCACCTTTGGAGATCTGAGAATAAGATTTGTGGACCTGGAGGAGCTGCGGGAGATGGACCCGGAGCTGCTCACCTTCTTCAACGTGAACACCCTCGAGGATCTGAAGAGGGCAGAGATGGCCAGGTCCGACTCCCAGACCATGCCTCCCCGGACGAGCGGGCGCCGAAGCGGCAGTTGCTCTGGCGGGACAAAATCTTCGTAAATTCGAAAATTTTTTTTGTGCCGATATTCCTTCGACCGCCGCTATTTGCCTTTTCCCGGGCATACACAAGGGCGCAGGGCCGAAAATGTGCCCCTCTGCAGATCCGGGATGATTTGAACCAGGGGGGGAATGCTCCGCCCCTTTCAGAACCGGTCCTTCAGTATCTGGTAGACGAAGTACA
>JAAEEW010000014.1 GCA_013415595.1 Methanosarcinales archaeon
CATGTTCAGGCCGTGAAGCATGGTAAGGTTCCTCTCCACGTTCTCCTTCCTGATGGAAAGCCTCTCCAGCAGACGGGTGGTGAGCCGCAGCAGGTGATCGGTCATGATGAAGGCCTCGGGGAAGATCACCCGCTCGCAACTGGAGTTGGTCAGGTCCCGTTCGTCCCACAGGGGGATGTTGGCCATGGCCGGCTCGATCTGGGCCCGGACCACCCGGGCCAGGCCGCATACCTGCTCCGCCTTGATGGGATTTCGCTTGTGGGGCATGGTGCTGGAGCCCACCTGTTTGCTGCCGAAGCTCTCCTCCACCTCGGCGATCTCCGTCCTTTGCAGGGTGCGAATCTCCACGCAGATCTTGTCCAGGGTGGAGGCCACCAGTCCCATCCAGCATATCAGCTCTGCGTGACGGTCTCGCTGCACCACCTGGTTGGAGACGTCCACAGAATTGAGCTCCAGCAGCTCCATGACCCTCTCCTGTATCTTCATTCCCTCCGGACCGTAGGCCGCCTGGGTGCCCACTGCACCGCTCATCTTGCCTACAGCCGCCCTGGGCCGGATCTCGCGAAGCCGGTCCAGGTGGCGGGCCACTTCGGAGGCCCACACGGCAAACCGCAGCCCGTAGGTGGTGGGAACCGCCATCTGGCCGTGGGTCCTTCCGGCGCAGACCAGCTTGCGGTTGGCCATGGAGATGTTCAGCAGAACCTCCAGAAGCCTTTTCACATTCTCTTCCAGGATGTCCAGGGAGGCCTTGATCTGCAGGCCGGTGGCCGTGTCCAGGATGTCGTTGGAGGTGGCGCCCAGGTGAATCCACTCGCCAGCCGGGCAGACCTCGGCCATGGCCAGGACCACGGCCATCATGTCGTGGCCAATCTCGTCCTCGATCTCCTTGGCCCGATCGGGGCTGGCCGTCTCTGCCGCCTTCTCGATCAGAGCGGCACTGCCGGGGGGAATCAGGCCCACCTCCTCCTCCGCCCTGGAGAGGGCAGCTTCCACCCGGAAGAGGCATCGAAGCCGGTAGTCCTCAGTCCACAAACCCTTCATCTCCGGGTTTCCGTAACGGTACTCAATAGGATGAATCGCCATAGTCTCTCCCAGAAGGGTAGAATAGAACGTCTTGATGGAGTTTTTGGTCACGGCTGCAAAGCAGCGGAAAAGGGATGGCCTTCATGGTAGGGCGGAAGGTTCATGCGCCCATGATGAGGTCGCTGGGTCGCGATTGGCCGGGGGATCTTCGCCCGGGTCCATGCCATCATCGGATTCCCATCCGGGCCGGCGCGGTTTACCCGAATAATTTATATAGAAGTTCAAACCTCAAGGAAAACCACCATAACAGTGACAGGAGGAGCCAGAATGGCTGGATTAGGTGGAACACCTGTACTCATACTAAAAGAAGGCAGTCAAAGGACGGCTGGACGAGAGGCTCAGAGGTCGAACATCATGGCGGCTAAGGCGGTGGCCGGAGCGGTCAGGACCACCCTTGGCCCCAAGGGAATGGACAAGATGCTGGTCGACACCCTGGGCGATGTGGTAATCACCAACGACGGAGTCACAATTCTCAAGGAAATGGATATCGAGCACCCGGCAGCCAAGATGATGGTGGAGATCGCCAAGACCCAGGATGAAGAGGTCGGAGACGGCACCACTACCGCTGTGGTTCTGGCCGGAGAGCTGCTCAAGCAGGCAGAGGATCTTCTGGAACAGGAGATTCACCCGACAGTCATCGCCGCCGGTTACCGGGTAGCAGCGGAGAAGGCTGTAGAGCTTCTGAAGGATGTGGCAGTAAAGGTCTCCGCCAACGACGAGGACCTGCTCAACAAGATCGCAGTCACCGCCATGACCGGAAAGGGCACCGGCTCCGCCCGAGCTGAGCTGGCCAGCCTGACTGTTCAGGCAGTCAAGTCCATCGTGGACGAGGACGGCAGCGTGGACATCGACAACATCACCGTGGAGAAGAAGGTCGGCGGCGGGATCACCGACTCTCAGCTGGTCCACGGCATGGTGATCGACAAGGAGCGCCTGCACCCCAACATGCCCAAGAAGGTCAAGGAGGCCAGGATCGCCCTGCTCAACGCCCCCATCGAGATCGAGAAGACCGAGGTCGACGCCAAGATCGAGATCACCTCTCCCGACCAGCTTCAGGCCTTCCTGGACAAGGAAGAGTCCATGCTTAGGGACATGGTCAAGACGATAGTGGACAGCGGAGCTAACGTTGTATTCTGCCAGAAGGGCATCGACGACCTGGCCCAGCACTTCCTGGCCAAGGCCGGAATTTACACCATCCGCCGGATCAAGAAGAGCGACATGGAGAAGCTGGCCCGGGCCACTGGCGCCAGGATCGTTACCAGCATCCACGAGCTGACCACAGCCGACCTGGGCAAGGCCGGACTGGTTGAGGAGAAGAAGATCGCCGGCGACGACATGACATTTGTCACCCAGTGCGAGAATCCCAAGTCCGTCTCCATCATCCTGAGGGGCGGAACCGAGCACGTGGTCGACGAGCTGAACCGGGCCATGGAAGACGCGCTGCGAGTAGTGGGCGTCGTGGTAGAGGACGGCCTGCTGGTGGCCGGAGGCGGAGCGCCTGAGGTGGAGCTGGCTCTGAGGCTCCGGCAGTACGCGGCGACCGTCGGCGGCAGGGAGCAGCTGGCCATCGAGGCCTTCGCCGAGGCCATGGAGGTCATCCCCAAAACCCTGGCCGAGAACGCCGGCCTGGACCAGATCGATTCTCTGGTCTCGCTGCGCAGCAAGCACGAACAGGGCATGAAGACAGCCGGCCTGGACATGGACTCCGGCGAGCCGGTGGACATGCTCGATTTAGGCGTGGTCGAGCCCCTGCGGGTCAAGACCCAGGCCATCAACTCTGCGGCCGAGTCCGCGGTCATGATCCTGAGGATCGACGACGTCATCGCCTCCCGCTCCGGCGGCGAGGGCGGAATGCCTCCCGGAGGCATGCCCGGCGGAATGCCCGGCGGCATGGGTGAGGACTTCGACTGAGGTCCCCTCCCCGTCTCTTTTTTTAGCATAGAGCAGCTCTTCCGACACAGGCTTGAGATTTAAGGCGCTGTGATTTTGTGGCACCGTACCTGAGGGTGCCGACCAACGGTCAAAGAACTGAAATTCACGGTCCTGCCTAATAGCAGTGCTTAGCAGCGTTTTTTTACGACCGTCCTTCCTGGCTGTGCCTTTGTCCTTCATAGCTATTCTTCATAGCTGCGCCCTCAGGCATTGCTTTGCACCTTTGCTTTATGGCCGGATCTCGAAGTTCCGGCCGGACTCTCCCATCCGGGCCCGTGCGGCCGTTGGCCTTCGGACCCGTTTTTGTCCTGCCGATGAGGGCGGCAAAAGGATTATCATCTCATCGCCACTAGTCTCCACTGATGGATCGTAAGCTTTTGATGAAGGGCAAGGTCAAGGCGGCCTACGATTTGGGCGACAGGCTGGAATTCCGGTTCACGGACAACATCTCCGTATTCGATAAGGTCATTCCCACTCTGATCCCCTTCAAGGGGGAGACGCTTTGCAGAGAGGGTGTCTTCTGGTTTGAGAGGGCCAGGAAGATGGGGATCAAGAACCACTTTCTGAGCTACGAGCCTCCCAGCGGCATGGTGGTCAAGAAGGTGGACATTTTGCAGCCGGAGGTTATAACCAAGAGCTCGAGAAACTGTCTGATACCCCTGGAGTTCATCTGCCGCTGGTACGTGGCCGGCTCCCTCTTCGACCGGGTGCAGGCGGGAGAAGTGTCCGCCCAGGATCTGGGATTTCCGGCCGGCCATAAAGTGAAGTTCGCCGAGCCCCTGCCGGACGCCTTTGTGGAGGTATCCACCAAGCTGGAGAAGACGGACCGTCTGCTGGACCGCGAATCCGCCCTGGAGCTCTCCCAGCTCACCCCGGCGGAGTTCGAGGATGTGGTGGAGATGATCCTGAAGATCGACCAGGACATCAAGCGCAATGTGGAGCCCCGGGGCCTGATTCACGTAGACGGAAAGAAGGAGCTGGCCTTTGATGAGGATCGAAGTCCCATGGTGGTGGACGTCTACGGCACCGCCGACGAGGACCGCTTCTGGGACAAGGCCCGCTACGATGAGGGAGAGTCTGTGGACCTGAGCAAGGAGTTCGTCCGCCAGCACTACCGCAAGACCGGATATAAGGAAGCCCTCTACGCCGCCCGGGCCGCGGGGACGGAAGAGCCTGACATCCCGGCCCTGCCGGAGGACGTGGTGCAGAGGACCTGCCAGATATACATCCAGCTATTCGAGATGATCACCGGAGAGAAGTTCGCCAGCAAGACCTGAGACTCGAGGGTAGGGGACTTTTAAAATTCTGCCAGCATTTTCCATGGCAGCAAGTCCCTTTCTTACCCTGGGGTCTCCTCATCCCCCTTTGCTCCTCCCATTTAAAGGGCAATCAATTCCTTTCCCGACCTCAATTTTTCTCCATCCGGGAAAGCGCCCTGGAAAAGCCTTTAAGATATGGTGAATGATAGGTTGTCTGGAGTTTGTCAGCGGGAATTTGAAGAGCCGGAAAAAAGGGCAATAACCTGGCTTTCCGGCATTGGAAACCAAAGTGGAGAATATTACATGAAGCGCATTATCCTGGCCCTTGCTCTGGTCGCCGTAGCTTTTTGCGGCTGTATGGAGAAGGGTCCTGCACCCGGTGGCGAGGAGCTGAACGCCACTCAGATCAAGCAGCTTATGGTCAGCTCGGTTGAGAACCAGAACAGTTACCGATTCAGCCTGGATACCGAGCAGACGCTGGAGATAATCAATCAGTCAGACCTCCAGGAGGAGCCGGTCAAGATACTCATCACCTCATCTGGGAAGGGGGCCATTGACGTAGACGCCCGGGCCATGAGCATGGAGATGAACAACACCGCCGTCCCGGAGAACGACAGGGAGAACCAGACATCCACCACCATGGAGATGTTCTTCATCAACGACAGCATCTACATGAAGCTGGACGACAACTGGACCAAGCTGATGATGCCCTCCCCGGACGAGATCTGGGAGAGACAGAACATGGTCAAGAACCAGGTCGAGCTCCTGAACAATTCCGAGCTGACCTTTGAGGGAATGGAGAGCATAGACGGCGAGGAGTGTTACAGGTTGACGGTGGTTCCGGACATGTCGGCCTACGCGACCATACTCTCCGAGCAGCTTGGCTCCTCCATCCCCCTGGCCTTCATGAACATAACCCAGCTTTACGAGAGCACGGAGATGGAAGAGACGGTGTGGCTCACCAGGGAGACCAACTTCCTGAAGAAGAGCGACGTCAAGATGAATCTGGCCATCACACCGGAGATAATGAACCTCCCGCCGGAGCTGGTGGGCAACATCACCATGAACATCGACATGACCGCCACCATGCTCTTCAGCGACTTCAACCAGCCGATGGACATAGTGCTCCCTGAAGAGGCCAGGACGGCGGCAGAGATGCCGGCAATGCCCATGATGGTCTCTGGAACCACCTGAAGGGAATGAACGAACTGGCCAAACTGTTCCTGAAGGAGAAGCCTTTCCAGGCACTTCTGGCAGTGGACGAGCTCGATCCGGCCTACGCCTCGCTGGTGGCCAGGCGGATCGACTCCACCTTTGCCTACACCACCATCATCATATCGGAGATGGAGCGGGCGGGGCTGCTGAAATCCAGGCCGGAAGGCCGGGTCAGATATCTGAAGCTCACGGAGAGCGGCCAGAGAGCGGCCGAGGCCTTGAAGAACCTCCGGGCCGTTTTAGAGTATTCTTCGACCCACTGGAAAAGGCTGGAGCTGATCGAGGCGCTGGTGGCTTCAGCCGAAGGGTCGGCCGATCTTCCCCTGCAGGCCGGACCCCTGCGAAGGGACCTGGCATTGCTGAAGGGCCTGGATGGGGATCTGTCCCGCCTGGCAGAGGATCTGGACAGGCGGGTGTGCTCGCTCCTGGCTAGCCATTAAAGGCCGGCTTGAATTCCCAGGAATAAGCCCGCTTGAAGTTGCTCCCAGCGCCAATTTTTTTTGCATCCATCAATAATTTCCGTCCCATCCACCCTTTCCCCATAGTCCGGCCTTCGTGTTTCTCAGGCAGAAAGTCTCGGACCTGATCACGGTTTACCCTGAAAAATTGCGGACTGGCAGTCGAGGTGCCATGATGCGGTCTGCAAATCGGTCTGTGGGATAAAAGCCGAAAAAAATTTAGCTTTGGACTGCCCAGTACATCATGGAGATTTTATGATAATAGCCGTATCTGATGTACATCTGGCCGAGAAGCCAGCAGACCCAAAGGTCAGAGCCGACGACAAAAAATTTGCGGACTTTCTGGACCACATCGCCAGCAACCAGCTCAAGAAGGGAGGAGATCTGGTGCTGGTGGGAG